>DATKKJ010000033.1 GCA_035543055.1 Terriglobales bacterium
ATTCGATGCCCACGGTACTCACCTTGTTTCTTCTCTTGACAGTAGGGATCGCAGTGGCCTCCGAGAGCAGCGGGCCCAGCAAGCTCCCGGCCCCGCCCAAGGCCAAGGTGGAGCCGGTGACCGACGTAGTCCACGGAAAGACCATCGTGGACCCCTACCGCTACCTGGAAGACATCAAGAACCCGGAGACCAAGAGATTCGTCGAGGACGAGCTGGCCTACACCCGCAGCGTACTCGATCCGTTGCCCGGGCGGGAGAAGATCCACCAGCGCCTGGCGGACCTGATGGCCATCGGTACCCTGGGGACGCCGCAGGTCGGAGGCGCCTGGTTCCTCTACACCCGGCGCGACGCGGGGCAGAACCAGCCGGTGCTGTACGCGCGCCAGGGCTTGATGGGGTCCGACCGCGCCCTGGTGGACGTCAACGCCATGTCGAAGGACGCGCTCACGGCCCTCGACTGGTGGTTCGTCTCGCACGATGGCAAGTACGTGGCCTATGGCACAAGCGCCAATGGCTCCGAGGAGAGCACGCTGCGCGTGCTCGAGACGGCGACCGGGAAGCAACTGTCCGAGGCCATCGAGCGCACGCGCTTCTCCAGCGTGGCCTGGTTGAAGGACGACTCCGGCTTCTACTACACCCGCCATCCCAGGAAAGGCGAGGTCCCCGCGGGCGAAGAGGTGTATTACCCCAAGGTGTACTTCCACGCGCTGGGCAGCGACCCGGCGAAGGACCTGCTGATCTTCGGCGAGGGACGCGCCCCGCAGGATTATCCGTACGTTTCCCTCTCCGACGATGACCGCTGGCTGGTGATCGGCGTCAGCCAGGGCTGGGCGAAATCGGAGCTCTATCTGAAGGACCGCAAGTCGGACGCGCCGCCGGTCCCGGTGGCGGTGGGAAAGGACTTCCTCTACAGCGGACAGGTGTACAAGGGCAAGCTGTACATCCACACCAACGAAGACGCGCCGCGCTTCCGCGTCTTCGTGGCGGACGCCGCCCAGCCGCAGCGGGAGAACTGGAAGGAGCTCATCCCGCAGACCGATGCTGTTCTGTCGGACGTGAACATCTTCGGCGGACGCATCGTCGCCGCCTACGAGAAGGACGCCCATTCCCTGCTGCGAGTGTTGCCGTTGAGCGGCGGCGCCCCGGTCGAGGTCCCCATGCCCACGCTGGGCAGCATCACCGGGCTGGGCGGCAGCTACGACAGCTCCG
Source organism: Terriglobales bacterium (assembly GCA_035543055.1). NCBI lineage: Bacteria > Pseudomonadati > Acidobacteriota > Terriglobia > Terriglobales > Terriglobales bacterium. The sequence goes on from DATKKJ010000033.1 coordinate 1,210, forward strand.
ACGTCCTGTTCGGCTTCCACTCCTACACCGTGCCACCCAGCGTCTATCACTTCGCCCTGGGATCGGCACCGGAGCGCGGGACGGCTGGGGCGGCATCGCTGTGGCGCAAGGTGGACGCGCCGGTCGATCCCGGCAGGTACGCGGTCGAGCAGGTCTGGTTCAACTCCAAAGACGGCACCCGGGTCTCGATGTTCCTGGTCCACCAGAAGGAGCTGAAGAAGACGGGCAAGACGCCCACGCTGCTGAGCGGCTACGGCGGCTTCAACATCAGCCGCTCGCCGGTCTTCAACCGCTCGGTGTACATCTTCCTGGAGCACGGCGGGATCTACGCCGACGCCCAGCTGCGCGGGGGGGCGGAGAACGGCGAAGACTGGCATCGCGCCGGCATGCTCGACAAGAAGCAGAACGTCTTCGACGACTTCATCGCCGCCGCCGAGTACCTGATCCGGGAGAAGTACACCGACTCCGAGCACCTGGCCATCTCCGGCGGCTCCAACGGCGGCCTGCTGGTGGGCGCCGCCATGACCCAGCGTCCGGAGCTGTACCGCGCCGTCATCTGCGCCGTGCCCCTGCTCGACATGGTCCGCTACCAGAATTTCCAGATCGCCAAGCTCTGGATCCCGGAATACGGCTCCTCCGACGACCCCAAGCAGTTCGAGTGGCTGTACGCCTACTCGCCCTACCATCACGTCAAGCCGGGCGAAAAGTATCCGGCGGTGCTGTTCCTGACCGCCGACACCGACACCCGCGTAGACCCGATGCACGCCAAGAAGATGGCGGCGCGCATGCAAGCAGCCAACGGCGGCGACCGCCCCATCCTGCTGCGCATCGAGACCAAGGCCGGCCACGGCGCCGGCAAGCCGGTCAACAAGCAGGTGGAAGAGTCGACCGACGTGTACACGTTCCTGTTCTGGCAGTTAGGGATTCAGCCGTAACTCACTCTCACAGGGGTTGTGCGTGCGGGCGCCGCTACACGCCGTCGGGATGGAAGCGGTCGTCGGAGTGGGCTTCGGCCGTCCCGGACTCGGGCGCAGCCTGAGGTCTGTCTTTCGTCAGTCTTGTGAGGTTGCCATCGCCGGCGGCGACGGCTTCCAGCGCCGCCCGGTCCCAGATATGGAGGGTCGCGCCCTTCAGCTCCGCCAGGCGTTTTCGCTTGAAGCTGGCGAAGACGCGGCTCACGGTCTCGCGCGAGCTGCCGATCATTTGTCCCAGCTCTTCGTGACTGAAAGGGAAGCGTATGCGGCCGGGCGAATCTCCATTGGTCGTGGGCCACCGTACCAGCAGCTCTGCCAGTTTCTCCGCCGCCGAATGCGACAAGCCGATGCGCCGGATCTCGAAGCAGGCGCTGCAATACATCCTTCGCAGCTGCTCGGCGACCCCCAAGCAGATCTCCTTGTGAGCATGCATGAGGCGCAGGAACTGGTCGCGTTTGATGAAGCCGCAACGGCAGGGCCCAATAGCAGAAGCCGTGACCTCGTAGGGGTTCCCCGAGAGGGTCGCGGGGATCCCGATCACGTCGCCGGGCTCCGCCAGCCTGAGGATCAAGGTCCTGCCGTCGCCGGAGCAGATGGAGAGCTTCACCCTTCCGCCGGCGAGGACAAAGATGCCACGGGCTGCGTCGCCCTCGGCAAAGAGCACGGAGCCGGTGGGAAAAAGGAGGGTGTAGCTGATCTCCTCGAGTTCGGCCGCGATATCCGGCGGCAAGGGACCGAAGGCCGTGACCGGCCGAGGCTCCGGTCTTGGTGCGCGCAGAGGCACTACCCGTTGACTAGCTGGCAACATCGGCCACCCCCACCACAGGTTCGGTGCGCCGTGCAGTATAAGGATTAGGAACGCCCGAATCAGTGCCGATAAACGAAAGAAGCCACGGACGAAGGAATGTGCTGCACACAATACCCGAAGACCTGGGAAAATGCCAGTAGGTGGGGCCGCAAAGCATTGACTTTCCGCAGGTGGCGGGTTACTGTCCGACACGCGTAAGAACCGCATCCACAGGGGGTTCCCGTGCCACCCATGCAACGCATGGTGACGTTCACCACCGATTTCGGCTCTTCGGACCACTTCGTCGGGGCCATGAAGGGCGTGATCTGCAGCATCAATCCCGATGTCAAGATCGTGGACATCTGCAATGCGGTGCAGCCGTACGACATCCTCGACGGCGCCCTCACCGTCACCCAGGCCTATCGTTACTTTCCGGCCAATACCGTGCACCTGGTGATCGTGGATCCGGGGGTGGGGACGACCCGGCGCCCGCTGGTGGTGACCGCCGAAAAGCACCTCTTCCTGGCGCCCGATAACGGCGTGCTCTCGCTGGTGTACGACCGCGAGGAGCGGCTCTCGGTGCGGCACATCACCGCCGAGCACTATTTCCTGCAGCCGGTGAGCCACACCTTCCACGGCCGCGACGTCTTCGCCGCGGTGGCAGGATGGCTGAGCAAGGGGGTGGAAGTGGCCAAGTTCGGCGACGAGATCACCGACTTCGTGCGCTTCGGAGCGCCCAAGCCGAAACCCATCAACGAGAAGCTGATGAAGGGCATCGTGCTCAAGGTGGACCACTACGGCAACCTGATCACCAACCTCACCGCCAAGGAAGTGCCGCAACTGCTGCAGACCGAGCCCCCGGCCTTCAAGATCCTGGTGGGCAAGCACGAGATCACCAAGATGAAGACCGCCTACGCCCAGGGGACGCCGGGCGAGGTGTTCGGCATCATGGGCAGCATGGGATACCTGGAGATCGCCACCAACCGGGGTGCGGCCAATCGCGCGGTGGGCGCGGAAAAGGGCAGCGAAGTCGGGGTCCTGCTGGAAGAAGCGGTGGCGGCCAGCATCTAGTACCAAGTGCCCAGTACCAAGTACCAAGTTGAGAAGGCGCGCGCGCGTTCTGGTGGGTCTGGGTACTGGGTACTAGGGGTTCTTAGGCTTGGGGCGAGCGTACTGGTCCATCCTGGCGGTCCACTTCAAGAAGCGCAGCAACTCGGCTCGTTCCTTCCAGGCGAACATCCAGAATTCAAAGAAACCGACCTGGTTCATCTTCAGGCCGGTGTAGGTCTCGATGCGCCAGCGCAGGTAGGGACTGCGCCAGGGCGCGAGCCGGTGCCCGCGGGTGGCGTTCCAGAGGAAGCGGAGGATATAACGCATCAAAGAAGTACCCAGTACCTAGTACCCAGTACCCAGTGTGTGCATCGTGGATTGGAGGTTCCACTCGAGTATAGCGCGACGGCGGACCGCGCCTTCCCTGCTGATAGAATCGGCAGCGGACTATGGCCGATCCGCAAGCAGAAGACCACTACTTCGCGGCGCTGGACCTGTTCGCCGAAGGCAAGCACGACGAGGCCATCGCCGAATACCGCAAGTCCATTGCGATCGACCCCGCCTTTACCGACGCGCTCCACGGCCTGGCCCGCGCCTATCAGGACACCGGAAGACTCGATGAGGCCATCGCGATCGCCAAGAGGATCGCCGAGCTGGACCCGGGCGACATCCTGGCGCACACCTCGCTCTCCATCCTCTATCAGAAGAAGGGCATGATCCCGGAAGCGGAGGCGGAGGGGAACAAGGCCAGGGTCCTGGGGTGGAAGCAGCAACTCAAAGAGAAGAAGTAGCTGGTAGCTAGTAGTTGGTAGTTAGGGGAGCGACTGTAGGGTCGGTGGGCCTCCTGGTTCCCCCAGCTACCAGCTACTAACTACCAGCTACTTCCTTCACCATGACAGTCTCAGATGTCGTATTTCTTAAGCAGATGTCGGAAAGACCTATAGGAAAGCTTTAACATTTCCGCGGCCTTGGTCTGGACCCCGTTGGACTGCCGGAGGGCGCTGCTGATCATGGCACGCTCCATCTCGGCAACGTAGCGTTCCATGTCCACGCCTTCGCTGGGAAGGCTCCAGCCTGAGGGCAGATCTCCGGCCACCGCGGCGCGGGCCCGGGGACGCTCCTGCGGGATCTCGATGTTCAGTTCGTTTTCGCTCTCCAGGGCGACGGCGCGCTCGATGGTGTTCTCCAGTTGGCGCACGTTGCCGGGCCAGTCGTAATCCTGCAAGGACTGGAGGGAGTCCGCGCGGATGCTGGTGATGCTCTTCCCTGCCGCAGCCACGTACTTCTTGAGGAAATGATTGGCCAGGACGGGAATGTCCTCGCAGCGCTCGCGCAATGGCGGAACCTTGATGGGGATGACGCTGATGCGGTAGTAGAGGTCCTCGCGGAATTGTCCTTCGGCGACCTGGTGCTCCAGGTCCTTGTTGGTGGCGGCGATCAGGCGGACGTCGATGGGCACTTCCGCGGTGCCGCCGATGGGGCGCAGAGTACGTTCCTGGAGGACGCGCAGCAGCTTGACCTGCATGGCCAGCGACATCTCGCTGATCTCGTCCAGGAACAAGGTGCCTTCGTTGGCCACCTCGAAGAGCCCGCGCTTGTTCTGGGTGGCGCCGGTAAAGGCGCCCTTCACGTATCCGAACAGCTCGCTCTCCAGAAGGGTCTCGGGGAAGGCGCCGCAGTTGATGGAGACGAAGGGCTCCGACGCGCGCGGCGAGCAGGCATGGACGGCGCGCGCCACCAGCTCCTTGCCGGTGCCGCTCTCGCCCAAAACGACGACGGTGCTGGCGGTGGAGGAGACGGTGCGCACGGTCTCCTTCAGTTTCTCGATGGCCGGGCTGGCGCCGACGATGTTATCCAGCGAGTTGCGGACGGCGGCGTCGCGCTTGAGGGCGAAGTTCTGCCGCTGCAAGACCAGGGACTGCACCGCGCGCTCCACGGAGACGGAGACCTCGTCCATCAGGTGCGGCCCCTTCTGGATGTAATCGAAGGCGCCCACCTTGACCGCCTGGACGGCAGCCTCGTAGTCCTCGACGGCGGTGATGAGGATGACGGCGCTGTCGGGAGAGACGCGGCGGGCGTGGCGCAGCACCTCGATGCCGTCGGTCAGCGGCATCTTGATGTCGGTGATGACGACATCGAAGATGGCGGAATCGAGCTTGCGCTTGGCCTCCGCGCCCGAGTTGACGGTCTCGACCTTGTGACCGCCCTTCTTGAGAGCGATCTCCAGCATCCCGCAGATGTTGCGCATGTCGTCGCAGACCAGGACGCTAGCCACGGGTCACTCCTGCCGCGTCCTGCGCTCGCGCCGCCGGAACCGAGGCGCGCCTGAGCTCGAGCACGAACTCGGCCCCACCGCCCGGAGACGACTGGGCCGCGACCTTGCCATCGTGCGCCTGCACGATCTGATAGACGATGGCCAGCCCCAGGCCGGTGCCGCCGTCGAAGCCGGACTGGAAGGGCTCGAAAATCTTCTCGATCTCCTGGGAGCTGAGGCCGCGGCCGGTGTCCACGAAGGAGATGCGCCAGAACTCGCCGGCCTCCACCAGGGACACGGTGAGCCGGCCGCCGTCGGGCATGGCGCGGGCGGCGTTCTCGCAGATGTTCCAGAAGACCTGCTTCATGCGGTCGCCATCGGCCGCCGCGGGCGCTTCCGTCACGCTGAACCGCCGCTCCACGGTCACGGGAGCAGACCCGGACTGGTGTCGGTTCTCCAGCAGGGTGAGGGTGTCCTCCAGCAGCGGCACCAGGTCGAGGACGGCAAAGCGATAGCTCTTGTCGCGCGAGTAGATGAGGAAGTCGGAGATGATCTTGTTGAGGCGGTCGGATTCGCGAGTGACGATGCCGACCAGGGTCTGCTGCTCCTCGCTGAGCGGGGAGATGTCGGCCAGCACCTTGACCGAGCCGGCGATGGAAGCCAAGGGGTTGCGGATCTCGTGGGCGATGCCGGCGGCCATGCGTCCCACGGCCGAAAGGCGGTCGCGCATGCGCACCTCGCGCTCCAGGCGCCGGACCTCGGTCAGATCGGCGAAGGTGTAGACGTAGCCGAGCGTGCCGCGGTCCGGGACTTCGAGCGCCGATACGGTGATGGCGAAATGTTTCTCCGAGCCGACCGGCGTCACCGAGCGCACTTCCCCGCGGGTGGCGGTAGAGCCGACGGTGGGCAGGCGGTCGAGGAAGAGCTCGGCCACCGGCCGGGCGAAGACGTCGGAGGCGCGCCGCTCCAGCAGCTTCTGCCCGGGGGCGTTCAGCAGCGTGATGCGGCCCTCCAGGTCGGTGGTGATCAGGCCTCCGGTCATGGAGTTGATGATGTTCTCGTGCAGGGCCTGCAGGCTGATGAGGGCGCCGCTCTTGTCCGCCAGCTCGACGTCCACCTGCCGCAGCTTGGTGCTCAGGTTGCTGGAAAGGTAGGCGATGGCGGTGTAAGCGAACAGGTTGATGAAGATGGTGGCCTGCAGCGACTTCAGATCGGGGTGGGTGACCGAATACGAGTGGATCCGGTCGAAGTACGACAGCTCCAGCAGCGCGCCGAAAGCGATGAACGAGAGCGCTGCGGTCATGTAGGCCCAGGTCCGGGAAAGCAGGATGCTGGAAACGATGATGACCAGCGGGTACAGGAAGTTGAACGAGGTGTCGATGCCGCCGGTCACATAGATGATGGCGGTGGAAAAGACCAGGTCGGAGAAGATCTGGATCTTGGACTGCAGCCGGTAGTCACTCCACAGGCTGAGCAGCAGGACGAAGAAGACCGAGATCGTGTACCACAGCAGGATGCTGACGATGAAGAGGCCTTCGGGGACCGCCGTGGGGGTCAGGCGGGTGATGGCGAGCTCGATGCCCACCAGGAAGGTGATGATGATGATGCGGACCTTGACCAGCCATGCCAGCCAGGACCGTTCGTTGAATTCGGTACCCATCACTTGGTCGTCGGTCTAGGGTCGTTGGTCGCGCGGGCAAAAAGGCGGGCGACGGAGGAGTCGTGCGCCCGCCTTGGTAAGCACTAGCCGGCCAGCTTGCCGATCATGGCGAACAGCGGCATGTACAGCGAGATGACGATGCCGCCGACGGCCACGCCGAGGAACGCGATCATGATCGGTTCCAGCAGGGTCAACATGTCCTTGGTGGCGGCGTCCACCTCGTCCTCATAGAAGTCGGCGATCTTCTGCAGCATGTTGTCCATGGCGCCGGTGGCCTCGCCCACGCCGATCATCTGGGTCACCATGTTGGGGAAGACGCCGGACTCCTTCAGCGGATCGACGATGGTGCGGCCTTCTTCGATGGCCTTGCGCACCTTCATCAGCGCCTCCTCCAGGACCGCGTTGCCGGAGGTGCGGGCGGTGATGGACAGACCTTCCAGGATGGGGACGCCCGAAGTGATCAGGGTGCCCAGCGTCCGGGTGAAGCGCGCCACCGCGATCTTGCGCAACAGCATGCCCAGGACAGGGAGGTTGAGCATCATCTTGTCGAAGATATATCTCCCCCTCGGGTGCTTGCGCATCTGTTTGACGCCGAAGAACAGCCCGACCAGTCCGCCTAACATGACCCACCAGAAGTCGCCGACGAACTTGCTCAGGCCCATGGTGATGCGGGTGGGCAGCGGCAGGGCCACGCCCAAGCCGAGGAAGAGGTTGGCGAAGATGGGCACCACGAATTTCAGCAGCGCGCCCACCACCAGCACGGCGATGGAGATGACCGAGACGGGGTAGATCAGGGCCGACTTGACCGCCGCTTTCAGCTTGACCGCCTTTTCGACGTAGGCGGCCAGGCGCTGCAGGATGACGTCGAGAATACCGCCGGTCTCGCCGGCCTCGATCATGTTGGTGGTGAGGTCATCGAAGATCTTGGGATAGGCGCGCATGGCGTTGGCCAGGGTGGAGCCGCCCTCCACCGTCGTCCGCACGCCGGTCAGGCATTTCTGGAAGACCGGGTTCTCCTGGTTGGCGCCGAGGATCTCCAGGCACTGCACCAGCGGCAGACCGGCGTCGATCATGACGGAGAACTGGCGGAAGAAGATGGCGATGTCCTTGGTCGCGACCTTGCCGCCGCCGATGGTGGGCAGGGCGAATTCCTTGCCTTTCTCCTTGATGACCGGGTTCTGGATCCGCTCCCTGCGGAGATTGGCCGCCAGGACCTGCTTGTTCTCCGCTACCCGCTCGCCCGATACCTTGTTGCCGGCGGCGTCCTTGCCGCTGAATGTGAAAACTGGCATTGTCGACCTCCCCTCGCGCTACACCATGGTGTGGCGCATCCCCGGGCTAAAGCCCGGGACTACTTCTCCAACCTGCGTCACACTATCGTGTGGCGCACTCCGGGCTAAGCCCGGGACTACCTCAGTTGCGTCGCCCCATCGGGCGAAGCACCTACCTGCGCACTGCCGGGGCGGCGGCCGTTGCCGACTTGGTCAAACCCGCGCCCCGGTTGATCATCTCCTGCAGTTCGTCCTGCATGGACGAGCGCAGCATCGCCGTCTCCAGGGTGATCTGCTTCTGGAAATACAGCGTCGCCAGCGACTGGTTGAACGTCTGCATGCCGAACTTGTCCTGGCCCGACTGCATGGCGGAATAGATCTGGTGGATCTTGTCTTCACGGATCAGGTTGCGGACCGCGGCATTGGGAACCATGATCTCCATGGCCATGGCCCGGCCCTGCCCGCCCACCTTGGGCAGCAGCGCCTGGCAAAGGATGCCTTCCAGAACCAGCGAGAGCTGGGCCCGGATCTGCGACTGCTGGTGGGACGGAAAGACGTCGATCACACGGTTGATGGTGGAAGCAGCCGAGTTGGTGTGCAAGGTGCCGAAGGTGAGGTGGCCGGTCTCGGCGATCCGTAACGCGGCCTCGATGGTCTCCAGGTCGCGCATCTCGCCGATGAGCACTACGTCGGGATCCTCGCGCAGCGCGGCGCGCAGCGCCTCGGTGAAACCCTTGGTGTCGGCGTGCACCTCACGCTGGTTCACCAGGCAGCTCTTGTGCTGGTGCACGAACTCGATGGGGTCCTCGATGGTGATGATGTGGTCGTGCCGCTCGGTGTTGATCTTGTCGATCATGGCGGCCAAGGTGGTGGACTTGCCGGAGCCGGTCGGACCGGTCACCAGCACCAATCCGCGCGGCTTCTCGCACAGCTTGGCCACCACCGGCGGCAGCCCCAGCTGCTGGAACGACTTGATCTCGAAGGGAATGACGCGGAAGACGGCGCCCACCGCGCCCCGCTGGTTGAAGCAGTTGCCGCGGAAACGGGCCAGGCCTTTCAGCCCGAAGGAGAAGTCCAGCTCCAGGTTCTCCTCGAAGCGGTGCTTCTGGGCGTCGGTGAGCACGCTGTAAGCCAGCTGCTTGGTCTCCGGGGCGGTCAGCGGCGGCATCTCGAGCGGCGTTAAGTGTCCGTGGACGCGCACCTGCGGCGGCGAGTTGGTGGTCAGGTGCAGATCGCTGCCGTTCATCTCCAGCATCTTCTTCAGCAGATCGCTCAGCGTGACGGCCATATTGAGTTCTCAGTTCTCCGTTCTCAGTTCTCGGATCAATGCACGGTTTCGCGCGCGACCTCTTCCAGCGTGGTCTCGCCGTTCATCACCTTGATGAGCCCGCTCCGGCGCAGGGTGATCATGCCGCGCTCGATGGCTTTCTTCTTCAGCTCGACGGCCGAGGCGCCCACCAGGATCAGCTCGCGCAGCTCGTCGTCCACTTCCATGACCTCGTACAGGCCGCAACGGCCCTTGTAGCCGGTGTTGTTGCAGGTGGTGCAACCCTTGCCCTTTTTGGGTTTGACCGTCTTGGATTCCTCGGGTGTGTAGCCGGCCTCGATCAAGGTCTGGGGAGGGAGATCGAGGGCCTCGCCGCAGTCCTTGCACACGCGCCGCACCAGGCGCTGGGCCACGATCATGTGCACCGAGGTGGCGACTAGGAAGGGCTCGATGCCCATGTTCATCAGGCGGCTGATGGTTTCGGGCGCGCCGTTGGTGTGCAGGGTGGAGAGCACCAGGTGGCCGGTCAGCGCCGCCTTGATGGCGATCTCAGCGGTTTCAAAGTCGCGGATCTCTCCCACCAGGATGATGTTCGGGTCCTGCCGCAGGAACGAGCGCAACGCGGCGGCGAAGTTCAGGCCGATCTGCTCCTTCATCTGCACCTGGTTGACGCCCGCCAGCTGGAACTCGACCGGGTCCTCGGCGGTCATGATGTTGGTGTCGGGCGTGTTCAGACGAGAGATCGATGAGTACAGGGTATTGGTCTTGCCCGAGCCCGTGGGACCGGTCACCAGCACCATGCCGTAGGGCTTCAGAATCGCCTTCTCGAACTTGGTGAGCGACTCCTGCTCGAAACCCAGCTTGGTCATGTCGAGGCGCAGGTTCTCCTTGTCCAGCAGCCGGAGCACGATCTTTTCGCCCCACAGGGTGGGCAGGCAGCTGACGCGGTAGTCGAGCTGCTTCTTTTTGCCGCCCAACTGCATCTTGAGCATGATGCGGCCGTCCTGGGGCAGGCGCTTCTCGCTGATGTCCAGCTTGGACATGATCTTGATGCGCGAGGTGATGGCGTCCTTGAGCTTGACCGGCGGCGTCATGATGGTCTGCAGCATGCCGTCGATGCGGAAGCGGACCCGGTATTCCTTCTCGTAGGGCTCGATGTGGATGTCGCTGGCGCCGCGTTTCACCGCATCGGTGAGGATGAGGTTGACCAGTTTGACAATCGGGGCCTCGTCGGCAGCCTTCTCCAGCTGCTCCATCCCCATTTCTTCTTCTTCGGCCTGGAGTTCGACGTCGGCGTCGAATTCGGAAACCGACTGCATCACCTTTTCCAGGTCCTCTTCGTGGCTGGCCCCGTAAGCTTTCTCGATACCCTCCATGATGGCGGTCTCCGACGCCACCACCGGCTCGATGTTGAAACCGGTCATGAACTTGATATCGTCCATGGCGAACACGTTGGTGGGGTCCACCATGGCGATGGTGAGCGAGGCCCCGACCCGGCTCAATGGGAGGATCTGGTAGCGCTTGGCGGTCTCCTGAGGAATCAGCTTGACCACCGAGGGGTCGATCTCAAAATACGAGAGGTTGATGGCGGGAACGCCGTACTGCCGGGAGAGGAAGTTGGTCACGTCCTCGTCGGACAGGAAGCCCAGCTTGACCAGCACGGACCCCAACCGTTGGTTGGATTCCTTCTGAACTTTGAGCGCCTGTTCCAGCTGCTCAGGAGTGATGACCTTCTCTTTGACTAGAAGATCGCCGAGCCTTTGAGACATACCCCGGTTTCCTTATCGGTGCAACAGTCAGGTTTATGCCGCGCGCCCATTTTGCGCCGGAAAATGACTGGGGGATATAACAATTGCGAGTGGGCGCATCGTATGTTGGGTGACATAATTTGTCAATCCAGAATTGTTACCAAATTGGTAAAGCTCCTGGTGACAAGCCAGCAGCCTAACAGCAAGCCGGGCACAGATTGAGTATCTATCGGGTTTCCCTTGAAAATGACGGCCAAATCACCGGTCGGCCCTTCCCTCACCCTGTCAGGCCAAGAGCAGGCGAGACAAGGGTGGGCGATCCAGGCCGTCCGCCAGTACTTTCAAGCCCTCATGGCGCATTGGGGACCGCAGGATTGGTGGCCGGCCTACACCCGCTTGGAAGTGATCGTCGGGGCCTTCTTGACGCAGAACACCTCCTGGAAGAATGTCGAAGGGGCGCTGCGGAATCTCCGCCAGCACCGGCTGCTCAACCTGAACGGCCTGCGCAAGGCATCGACCCGCGAGCTCGAAGCCGCCGTGCGTCCAGCCGGATACTTTCGTCAAAAGGCCCAGCGGCTGAAGGATTTCGTGAGTTTCCTTGACACCGGCTACGGCGGTTCGCTGACCCGGATGTTCTCGCGACCCACGGCGGAACTGCGCACGGAATTACTGGGCTTGAATGGTGTAGGCCCCGAGACCGCCGACTCCATTCTGCTCTACGCCGGAGGACATCCCGTGTTCGTGGTGGACGCGTACACGCGTCGCGTCTTCGAACGACACGGCATCCTGACGGGAAAAGAAAAGTACGAGGGGGTCCGGGAATTGTTCGAGCGGGCCTTCGATGGTCAGCCTGCGGGCGATTGGTTGGCCGGGAACATCCCGCCAGTGTCGCCCTTGCAGGCCCGGCGGCGGCATAAGCTCACGCTCACGGAGGCGCCGGTGGAGGCCAGGATCTTCGATGAGTACCACGCGCTGCTGGTGCAGGTCGCCAAGCACCACTGCCTGAAGAAGGCAGCGCTGTGCGACGGCTGCCCGCTACAGCGATTCCTGCCATCCGGACCGGCGATGAAACGAACGTAACTCGTTTCCGGTTACCGGCCCGACCTGCTCCGTTCGCCTGAAGACTCAGGCGGCGCGAGTCCTTGACACGCTGACCGGAGGGCGGCAGACGCGGGACCGCGTCGAGAGCGGCGGCTCGGACTATAATGGTGCTCCCCTTTGAGGACCACGAGTACCAGCAGCCTCGAGGGCCGTCGCTAGTGTCTTCCACGATCCCAGGGTCCGCCTCCCGCCGGCGGGCGGTATTGATTCCGCTCGCCATCGGCATCGTCCTGCTGTTCGCCATCGTCTTCTCCCAGGCGGCCTTCAATCTCCCCTTCCTTCGCCCCAATACCTCGGAACAGACGCTGCTGCTGGTGGCCTTGTCGGCGGTGATCTTCCTGCTGCTGGTGGCGCTCAGTTTCGTGCTGGTCCGCAACCTGCTGAAGCTGGGAGCGGAGCGGCGAGGGGGGAAAGCCGGGTCGAAGTTCCAGACCCGGATGGTGGTGGGCGGGCTGGTGCTCTCCTTCACTCCCGTGCTGTTCATGTTCCTGTTCGCGTACGGGCTGATGAACCGCTCCATCGACAAGTGGTTCTCACGGCCGGTGGAGCAACTGCGCGAAGACTCGGGCGAAATCGCCCGCCTGCTGTCCAGCTACGCTGCCGAAAACGCAGCCGCGGAAGCGGAATCGATCGCCGTCCTGCCCGAGACCCGGCGGGCTTTCGAGAGTGGCAACTTCACCTCCGTGATGTCGGAGTTCCGCCAGAGAGCTACGACTTTGCAGAATGGTTTCGCATTGGCCCTGGTGGATGAAGACGCGGCGGCCAGCTACCACGCCCCGCTGCCCTGGGGCGTGCTGCGGCAAGACATCCTGCAGGTCCCGGCCAGCGATAAGCAGAAGCCGGTGCCCATCGCCGGGCGCTCCTACATGGTCGCCTCGCGGGCGGTGGGGCCCAACGGACGGATCGTGGTGGCCCTGCCGCTGCCCGAGCGGTTCATTTCTACTCTGGCGCAGATCGAGCATAACCAGCAGATGTATTTCGAACTGAGCCGGGAGCGCAAGCTGGTGCGCCGCACCTACATGGGCCTGCTCCTGGTGCTGACCGTGATGGTGTTGCTCGCGACTACATGGCTATCGCTGTTCCTGGCACGGCTGGTGACGCGGCCGGTGGCGGCGCTGGCCGAAGCCACCCAGGAGATTTCGCGGGGCCGCCTGGATTACCGGGTCGAGATCCCGGCTGCGGATGAGCTCGGGACGCTGGTGAGTTCCTTCAACCGAATGGCAGCGGAGCTGGAGACCAGCCGCAGCCAGATCGAAGCCTCCAGCCGGCAACTGGGAGAGGCGAACGTAGCCTTGGAGCAACGCCGCCGCCACATTGAGACCATCCTGGAGAGTATTCCCACCGGGGTGCTGTCGCTGGAGGCCGATCGCCGGGTCACGCACAGCAATGCTGCTTTCCAGCGGCTGTTCTCTCCCCCGTCCGGCAAGCGCAGCTTTGCCGCCGGGTCGGTGCTGCGCGAGCTGTTCGCCGAAGAGGTGGCCGCCGACCTGGAGCACATGATGCGCAAGGCCGACCGCATGGGCAGCGCCGCCAGCCAGATGGACATCGCCACCCCGCGCGGGCGGATCAGCGTGGCCGTCACCATCGCTTCCCTGCAGCACCGTGGACGACCGCAGGGCTACGTGGTCGTGTTCGAAGACCTCTCGGAGCTGCTCAAGGCGCAGAAACAGGCGGCGTGGCGGGAGGTGGCGCGGCGGGTGGCCCACGAGATCAAGAACCCGCTGACCCCGATCACCCTTTCCGCCGAGCGCATCCGGCGCCACCTGGAACGCGGCAGCGCGCCGCAGGACGCCTCGGCGGCCGTGATCGAGAGCTGCACCGAAACCATCACCGGCGCGGTGGAGACCGTGCGCAAGCTGGTGGATGAGTTCTCGACCCTGGCACGGTTCCCGGCCTCGCACCCGCAACCGGCCAACCTGAACCAGATCGTCGAAGACACGCTTTCGATGTTCAACGGGCGCCTCGACGACGTCCGCGTCGAGACCCACCTGGCCGCCGGCCTGCCGCAGGTGATGGCGGACAGCGAGGCGATGAAGCGTGCTTTGGCCAACTTGGTGGACAACGCCGCCGAAGCCGTCCAGGAATCGCTGGTGCGCGAGGTGCACATCTCGACCGCCCTATTGAGTTCACGGGAAGCGGTGGAAGTCGTGGTGGCCGACACCGGCCTCGGCGTCTCCCGCGAGATGAAAGAGAAGCTGTTCCTGCCGTATTTCTCCACCAAGCGGCGCGGCACCGGCCTCGGTCTGGCCATCGTCAGCCGCATCGTCGAAGACCACCATGGCTCGATCCGGGTGGAGGAAAATTCGCCCATGGGCTCGCGCTTCGTGGTCGAGCTGCCGGTGGCGGACCGCGAAACGGCCGCGGCCAATGCGTAGTCGGACCGCCAAATGCACAGCGTACTGATCGTGGATGACGAGCCCGGTATCCGGCACTCGCTCAAGGGCGTGCTGGAGGACGAAGGCTACAAGGTCTCGTCGGTGGACACCGGCGAAGCCTGCCTGGAAGCGCTGCGCAAGCGCGCCTTCGAAGTGGTGCTGCTCGACATCTGGCTGCCGGGGATGGACGGCCTCGACACCCTGCAGAAGATCAAGGAATCCGAAGACGCTCCCGAAGTCATCATGATATCCGGGCACGGCACCATCGAGACCGCGGTGCGCGCCACCAAGCTGGGAGCCTATGACTTCCTGGAAAAGCCACTTTCCTTGGAAAAGACCTTGATGCTGGTGAAGCACGCGGCCGAAGCCCGCCGCCTGCGCGTCGAGAACAAGGACCTGAAGAAGCAAGTCCAGAGCAAGGGCGAGATCGTGGGCGAGAGCGTGCCCATGAAGGCGCTGCGGCAGCAGATCGGCCTGATGGCGCCCACCAATGGGCGCGTGCTCATCTACGGCGAATCCGGCACCGGGAAGGAACTGGTGGCGAGCGCCATCCACGCCCAGAGCCTGCGCAAGGACGCGCTGTTCGTCGAGGTCAATTGCGCGGCCATCCCCGAGGACCTGATCGAAAGCGAGCTGTTCGGCCACCGCAAGGGCTCCTTCCCCGGCGCTGCCGTCGATAAAGAGGGCCGCTTCCTGAAGGCGGATGGCGGCACGCTGTTCCTCGATGAAGTCGGGGACATGAGCTTGAAGACGCAATCCAAGGTGCTGCGCACGCTCGAGGAGCAGAGATTCATGCCGGTCGGCAGCGACGAGCCCATCAGCGTGGACGCCCGGGTCATCGCCTCGACCAACAAAGACCTGGAAGAGGAGATCTCCAAGGGGAATTTCCGCGAGGACCTGTTCTACCGCCTGAACGTGATCCCCTTCTTCGTGCCCCCGCTGCGCGAGCGCAAGGAAGTCATCCCGCTGCTGGCGCGGCATTTCCTGCGTGAGGTCTCGCTGACCTACAGCCGCCGCCCCAAGGAGATGCA
>DATKKJ010000034.1 GCA_035543055.1 Terriglobales bacterium
CCTCGACCCGGACGCCATTCCGACTGACGTCGGTAACACAGGCGTTCTCGGAAAGCGGCTCGCCCCGGGCGTTGCTACCGTGGATCTTCACCGGCAGGACGATGCGTTCGCGTTGTTCCTGGCGTGCCATGCTCACCTCGATCCCGGACGTCGTGCTGCTACTGGGCGAGCACGTTCACTTCCACCGTCCGGTGTCCTGGTCCGCTAGGCCTAGTATGCGCTGCAGCGCCATATCCACCAGATAACCGAGGTACTCGGGGGATGGCTTTGGTAACCGATTTCCAGTTCGGGAGGGGCATTTCACTTCGGGAAACTGCCTATGGGCTAGAATCCTGTTTCTTGAGGAGCTGCATTCATGCCTTCCGAAAGCGGACGACCGGCCGCCTCTTCGTTCATCACCGCGGAGTACATCGAGCAGTTCCGCCGCGCCGCCCACCAGGCGGTGGATTGGACGGCGGAGTACCTGCGCGATCCGCGCAAGTATCCGGTGGTGTCGCAGATCAAGCCGGGGGAGCTGATCGATGCGCTGCCGGCGTCGGCACCCGAGCGGGGTGAGAGCTACGAGGCGATCCTGCAGGATTTCGAGAAACTGATCATCCCCGCGGTGACGCACTGGAACCACCCGGACTTCTTCGCCTTCTTCGCCATCAGCTCGTCGGCGCCGGCGATCATCGGGGAGCTGCTGACGGCGGCGCTCAACACCAACGGGCTGCACTGGAAGACTTCGCCGGCGCTGGCGGAGCTGGAGCAAGTGTCACTTTCCTGGCTGCGGCAGTGGATGGGGCTGCCGGGCGACTTTTTCGGGATCATCTACGACACGGCGTCGGTGGGCAGCCTGCACGCCATCGCGGCGGCGCGGGAGTTCGTGGACCCGACAGCGCATGCGCGCGGCAGCCTGGGCAACCTGGTGCTGTACACCTCCGACCAGGCGCATTCGTCGGTGGAGAAGGGGGCGATCGCGCTGGGGATCGGGCAGGACAACGTGCGCAAGATCGCCAGCGACGCGGAATTCCGCATGCGGCCGGAGGAGCTGGCGTCGGCGATCGAGCAGGACATCGGCGCCGGGCGGAAGCCGTTCTGCGTGGTGGCGACCATCGGCACGACCTCTTCGACCAGCGTGGACCCGGTGCCGGCGATCGCCGACATCTGCGAGCGGCACAGGCTGTGGCTGCATGCCGACGCGGCGTATGCCGGGATCGCGGCCATCGTCCCGGAGAGGCAGCACATCCTGAAAGGCTGCGAGCGGGCGCACTCCTTCCTGGTGAACCCGATGAAGTGGATGTTCGTCCCGGTGGACCTCAATGCGTTCTACACGCGGTATCCCGACATCCTGCGGCGTACGTTCTCGCTGACGCCGGAGTATCTGCGCACCGCGGGCGCGGAGCGTGAGATCAACCTGATGGACTACGCCATCCCGCTGGGACGGAGGTTCCGCGCCCTGAAGCTGTGGATGACCATGCGCTACTTCGGACGGGAGGGGATTGTGCGCATCCTGCGCGCCCACATGGAATGGGCGCAGCGGCTGGCGGGGCTGGTGGATGCCGAGCCGCAGTTCGAGCGGGTGGCGCCGGCGCCGTTCTCCGTGGTGTGCTTCCGCTACCAGGGCAGCGACGAGGAGAACCGGGCCATCGCGGAAAGGGTCAACGAGAGCGGGAAGGCATACATCTCACCGACGGTGTTGAATGGCCGGGTGACGCTGCGCATCGCCATCGGCAATCTCGGCACGACGTGGGAGGACGTGGAACGGTGCTGGGAGCTGGTGCGGGCGACGGCGGCTGCCCTCAGCGGCTAACGCCGCACCCCAATGAAGAACAAAAGCGGATCCCTCACGCCTGAAGGCGCTCGGGATGACACTAGTCTCGGTCGTGGCCGAGCTTTTCGCAGCCGTGTTCGGCGATGTGGTGGGCGATGCGCAGGGAGTTCTTCTGGATCTTGCGTTGCAGGAAGAGCTCGTAGTCGTTGGAGTGAGTGCTGCGGCTGCCGTCCCGACGGTCCTGCTTCTCGTGCTGCCGCGCCTGTTGCCGGCTGAGCCGGAGCTTTTCCTGCAAGTGCTTGGCTTCCTCGCGCAATCGGTCGATGTGCACGCAGCGGGCGGACGCCGCAACCGGGGTCGCCTGGGATGTCGCACAAGTCGCCATAAGAAGCTCGGGCCTGGGTCCGGGACCTGGGTACGGGGAGGACTTGT
Organism: Terriglobales bacterium; assembly: GCA_035543055.1. Classification (NCBI taxonomy): domain Bacteria; kingdom Pseudomonadati; phylum Acidobacteriota; class Terriglobia; order Terriglobales; species Terriglobales bacterium. The sequence goes on from DATKKJ010000034.1 coordinate 2,186, forward strand.
ATCGTAGTACGGAGGCGGGCTGGCGGCAAGTCGGAGAAGAAGAAGCAGGTCCATCACGGAGACCTTGGGCTGAACCCAAGGCTACCAGCCGTTCGGGATGACACTAGCTGCCCAAGTCCTGGTGGAGGGCGGCTTCCAGCCGCTGCTGGTGTTCGCGGGCCAGTTTGCCCTTCTTGGCGGTCAGATAGAAGACATCGATCGCCATCTGTCCCTCGGTATCGATGAGGGCGATCTCGATGTTGCAGTGCTCGCGGGCCAGGCAGGAGGCGATGCGATGGAGCAACCCGGGGCGGTCCTGAGTGACGATCTGCAACAAGGTACTGCCGGAGGAGCTTTGATCATCGAACTCGATGCGGGTCTCCACCGACACCCGCACCTTTCCATTCTTGTCTCCCCGTAAGCGATCGCGCAACATGCGTTCCAGGTCGGCCTCACCGTGGAGGACGGCCGTGATGTCGCGCTTCAGGCGGTCCCACTCCGGCAGGTTCAGTTCGAGGGTGCGAAAAGGATCGGTGAAGTAGAAGGTGTCCACCACCGTCCCCGCCTCATTGGAGAAGGCATTGGCCTTGACGATGTTCATGCGCCAGGCGGCGAGCGCGCCGGTGATGGAGGCGAAGAGCCGGGGCCGGTCCTTGGTCACCAGCGTCAGCTCAAACCAGTGGCGGCCGCGCTTGAGGTCGAGTTGGACGCTTTCCTGACCGAGCGCGGCGGCGAGGTTGAAGTGCTGCAGGATAGCTTGCGGTGGGTAGGACTGCAGGTAGCGCTTGGGGAAGCCTTCGAGGAACGATTTGAGTTTCCTGGTCGCACTCGGGGCCAGGCTGTGCAGGCGTGCAAGGTATCCGCCGTCACCGTTGCCGTGGACACGCTCATCCAGGGAGCGGTTCAGGTGGGCAGAGGTGGCGATGTAGAGCTGCCAGATGTTCTCCGCTTTCCAGGGGGTCAGCGCCTCGAGGTTCACTGACTTGATGTCGGCGTAAGTGAGCAGGCAGAGCATCTTCAGCCGTTCGGGGGTTCCGATCTTTTCGGCGAAGGCGCGGATGGTGGCCGGGTCGAAGATGTCGCGGCGCAGGGCCTCTGAGAATTCCAGGTGACAGCGGATGAGGAAGCGGACGGTCTCGCGGTCCTCGGCATCGAGGTCCAGGCGGGCCAGGCAGCGGTCGGCGATCTCCAGGCTGGCATCGACGTGGCTCTCCGCCGCGAGCCCCTTTCCCGTGTCGTGCAGCAGCAGGGCGAGATAGAGCAGCTCCGGCTGAAGCAGTTCCTCGAGGATCTCGCGGTACCCTTTGTCCCACTCGGCCTGCGACTGGCGCAGGCGGTGGAGGTTTTCGATGGCCAGGAAGGAGTGCTCGTCCACGGTGAAGCGGTGGTGGAAATCGCGCACCACCAGGCAATCGATGGATTCCAGCTCGGGCAGGAGCAGGGTGAGCAGGCGGAGGGAATGCATGGCGCGCAGGGCGTCGGCGGCATGCGGCTGGACGAGGATCTCCCAGAGATGGAGCCACAACCCGGCGCCGCGGGGTGGCGTAGCGGCGAGCGCTGGCAGCACTTGCTCCACCTTCTGTTCCGTGGTGGCGCTGAGCTTGAGGCCGTGGTGCGCCAGGAAATGGAACATGCGCAGCAGGACGTCGGGATCCTGTAACGCCGATGACTGGCGCAGGTAGATGAGCCCGTCGACCACGGAGAAGTCGGCGTTGGAAAGGCGCGAGCGCCAGTTCTGGAATTGGCGGTGGAGGGAGGACCAGGCGGCGGGGACCTCGTCCAGCAACTGCAGGGCGATGCGGCGCACGGAGCGCGCATGCCCGAAGTACAGCTTCATCCACTGGGCTGCGCCCGGGGCCGCCGGCTGGGCGCCGCCGATGTTGCGGGCGGCGGCCTCGTCCTGCGCTTCCCAGGTGAGAGTGCTGTCGTCGCGGCCGTGACGGAAATGCAGGAAGCAGCGCACCGAGATCAGGAAATCAAGGGCTTCGTCGAGCTGCTTCAGGGCGCGCTCGCCCAGCAAGGTGCGCCGTTCCGGCCAATCGCGCAGCTTGTGCATGGCGGAGATGAGCGCCAGCCAGCAGGCGACGTTATGGTCGCGCAGCCCGCCCGGCGTCTCCTTCACGTTGGGCTCGAGGTGGTAAACCGTGTTCCCGAACTTGCCATGGCGGGCGCGTGTGACCTCGGCCAGGCCCTGCACCAAGCTTTGCGACTCGCGGACAACCAGCTTGGGGACCACCTCGTCATGCAAACGCCGGAAGACCCGCGGGTCGCCCGCCAGGTAGCGGCAATCGAGCAGAGAGATGGTGAACTCGACGTTGTCGGCGTCGAGGCGATCGCACTCGGCCAGGGTGCGCGTGGTCGGGCTCAAACGCATGCGCAGGTCCCAAAGCTCCTGGGAGAGCATCCTCACCGGATCCTTGAAAGACCGCTCGCTGTCGCCGTTAGCGTGAAGAAAAAGGAGGTCGATGTCGGAGTGGGGGAACAACCACCTGCGCCCGAAGCCGCCGAGGGCGACCAGGGCGAATCCTTCAGGGCCGTTCGGATGGGGAGAGATGATCTCCTGCCACAGGCGGATGGCGATGGCGTCCACCAGGGCGGTGCGCTGCTCCAGAGCCCGGCGGCCATCGCCGGAGGCGGCGAACTCCTCTTGGATGCGCGTCGAGGTCTGGCTGTGGAGGTCGCGCAAGCCGCCGCCCAGCTTGGGTGCCGTGGTCATGGCGGCGCCTCCGAGGCTTAGAGCGCGCCCTCGCCGCGCTCCTCGTTGCGGATACGGATGGCTTCGTCCACCCGGGAAAGGAAAATCTTGCCGTCGCCGATCTTGCCGGTGCGGGCGGCGGTCATGATGGTCTGGACCGCCTTCTCCACCATTTCGTCGGCCAGCACCATCTCCAGTTTGATTTTGGGGATGAGGTCCACGGTGTATTCGCGGCCGCGATAGAACTCGGTGTGGCCCTTCTGGCGGCCATGGCCGCGGGCCTCGAGGACGGTCATGCCCTGGACGCCGATCTCCTGCAAAGCGGTCTTGACGGCGTCCAGCTTGTGGCTCTGGATGATGGCTTCGAGCTTGGTCACGCCTGCGCCTCCCAGTAGTAGCCCTCTTCGCCGTGCTGGGTCTGATCCAGGCCCTGGATCTCGTGCGCGTCCGAAACGCGAAGGCCCACGGTCAGGTCCACGACCTTCAGGATGACGAGGGTGCCCACGATGGCGAGCGCCCAGGCGATGGCGATGCCGACGACCTGGTTCAACAACTGGCGCGCGTTGCCCTCGAGCAGCCCCGAGGCCAGGGGGTTGCCCTGGGCGTCGTGGAAGATCGGATTGATGGCGCTGCTGGCGAAGACGCCGGTCAGCAGCGCGCCGATGGTCCCGCCGGCGCCGTGGACGCCGAAGGCGTCGAGGGAGTCGTCGTACCCGAACCTGGCCTTTACCCTGGCCACCATCAGGTAGCAGAAGACGCCGGCGACGAATCCGATAGCCAGGGCGGGCATGGGGCCGACGAACCCAGCCGCCGGCGTGATGGCGACCAGACCCGCCACTGCGCCGGAGATGGCGCCGAGCGCGCTGGGTTTGCCGTTCCGAATCCACTCCGCGACGCTCCAGGCAACGACCGCGGCGGCGGCAGCGAAGTGAGTTGCCACGAAGGCGCTGGTCGCCAGACTGCCCGCCGCCAGCGCGCTGCCGGCGTTGAATCCGAACCAACCGACCCACAGCAGGCAGGCCCCGATGAAACTCAAGACCACACTGTGCGGCGGCATGGGTTCCTGCGGATATCCGAGGCGGCGTCCCAGATAGAGGGCGCAAACCAGCGCCGAGACTCCCGAGGTGATGTGCACCACGGTCCCGCCGGCGAAATCGAGGGTGGGGAATCGCCCGCCCAGTGCGGCGTTCAGCAGCCCGCCCTTGCCCCAGACCATGTGCGCCATCGGGTTGTAGACCAGGAACGACCACAGCGTCATGAACAGCACCACGGCGCTGAACTTCATGCGCTCGGCGAAAGCGCCGGTGATCAGGGCCGGGGTGATGATGGCGAACATGAGCTGGTAGACCATGAAGGTCTGCTGCGGGATGGTGGCGGCATAGGCGGCTTCCGGTTGCGCCCCGACGCCGCGAAGGAAGGCGTGCTGCAGGCCGCCGATCACGCTGCTGCCACTGCCGAAAGCCAGGCTGTACCCAACCAGCGCCCAGAGGACGGTGACCAGCGCCATCAGGGCGAAGCTCTGCATCATGGTGGCCAGCACGTTCTTCTTGCGCACCAGCCCGCCGTAGAACAGCGCCAAGCCGGGCCCGGTCATGAGCAGCACCAGGGCGGAACTCACCAGCATCCAGGCGTTGTCGGCGGAACTCTTGGCGTCAGCTGCCTGCTGCTCCAGTTTGGCCAGGCGCGCATCGGCCGCGCTTCCGCCTGGCGCCTGCGCGATGGCTGCCTGCGCACACGCGAGAAACAGGATGGCGGCTAAACCGAAAATGAGGGATTTTTGCATGGAAAACTTCAATCTACCTGCGAGCGACGCGGTACGGAAATCAAAACTACTTATCGCCGTGATTAGAAATTGTTATGGCCGATCGCGCCCAGGAGTCGGTAGTCAGGAGTCAGGAGTCAGCGACTGGCTGCCGACTCAAGACTCCTGACTCCTGTATCCGACAGGAATCACACGCCGTGACCGTAGCCCACCTCGGTGGCGGTCACGTGCTCGAGCCATTCCGCCGAGCGCGGATGGTGGCCGCGCACCACCTGATGGAAGTCCTCTTGCAATTGGCGGCAGACCGGGCCGGTACATCCGGCGCCGATGGGCCGAAAATCGATCTCGCGCAGGGCGATGACCTCGGCCGCGGTGCCGCACACGAAGACTTCGTCAGCGTTATAGAGCTGGTCGCGGGAGATGGGCTGCTCGACCAGGTCGATGTCGAGGTCGGCGGCCAGTTGCAGCAGCGTGTCGCGGGTGATGCCCTCCAGGATGGCGGCCGAAGGAGGCGTGTAGAGCACGCCATTGCGCACCAGGAAGAGGTTCTCCCCGGTGCATTCGGCCACGTACCCCTGGGGGTCGAGCATGATGGCTTCATCGAAGCCCAGGCGCACCGACTCGGTCTTGGCGAGCACGGAGTTGACGTAGTTGCCCGCGATCTTGGCCTTGGTCATGGTGGCGTTGGGATGATGGCGGGTGAAGGAAGCGGTATTCGCCCGCACACCCTTCTGCAGCGCCTCCTCGCCCAGGTAGCTCGACCACTTCCAGACCGCGATGCCGGCGTGCGGCACTCCCGAATCCAGGCTCAGGTTCCATCCGCCTTCCGCCAGGTAGATCAGCGGGCGGATGTAGCACTCGACGTATCCGTTGGCGGCCACCACTTGCTTGGTGGCCTCGGTCAGCTCTTCCAGGGAGAAGGGAAGGTCGATGAATCCCAGCACCCGCGCTGATTGCAGCAGGCGCTCCAGGTGGTCACCCAGGCGGAAGATGGCGGGGCCGTCGCTGGTCTTGTAGCAGCGGATCCCTTCAAAGACCCCGATCCCGTAATGCAGACCGGGCGTCAGAAAATGCAGCGTGGCTTCCTGGTACGGCAACAGCTTGCCGTTCATCCAAACGTATTGCGACGACTGGCTCATGGCTCTCCTCACCCCTGTAGATCTGGCCTGACGTTCACCGCGTCGAGGAAGGGCATCATCTTGCGCAACTCCGCTCCGACGCGCTCCAACAACTGTTCCTGCTCGCGGGCGCGCTGGGCCTTGAACCACGGCCGGCCCTGCTGGTTCTCCGCGATCCACTTTTTGGCGTAGGTGCCGTCCTGGATCTCGCGCAGCATCTGGCGCATCTCCCTGCGCGTCTCCTCGGTGATGATGCGCGGACCGCCGGTGTAATCGCCGTGCTCGGCGGTGTCGCTCACCGAGTAACGCATGTAGTTGAGGCCGCCGCGGTACATCAGGTCCACGATCAGCTTCAGCTCGTGCATGCACTCGAAGTAGGCGATCTCCGGCTGGTACCCCGCCTCGACCAGGGTCTCGAAGCCAGCCTTCACCAGGGCGCTGACGCCGCCGCACAGCACCGTCTGCTCGCCGAACAGGTCGGTCTCGGTTTCTTCGGTGAAGGTGGTCTCGATGACCCCCGCGCGGGTGACGCCCAGCGCCTTGGCGTAGGAGAGCGCCAGGGCCTTCGCCTGGCCGGTGGCATCCTGGTGGACCGCGAGCAGCGCCGGCGTGCCCTCGCCCTCGAGATAGAGCTCACGGACGCGGTGCCCCGGCGCTTTGGGCGCGATCATGGTGACGTCCACGTCTTTGGGCGGCTGGATGGTGCCGTAGCGGATGTTGAAGCCGTGGGCGAACATCAGCATCTTGCCGGGCTTGAGCTGGGGCGCGACGCACTTGGCGTAGAGCTCGGGCTGGGTGGTGTCGGGCGTGAGCAGCATGATGACGTCCGCCCAGGCCGCCGCCGGACCAACGCCCACCACCTCCAGGCCCGCGGCTTCGGCGGTCTTGCGCGAGCGGCTGGCGTCGTGCAAGCCCACGCGCACCGCCACCCCGCTGTCTTTCAGGTTGAGGGCGTGGGCGTGGCCCTGCGAGCCGTAGCCGATGACCGCCACCTTCTTCTTGCGGATCAGTTCCAGGTCTGCGTCCTGGTCGTAATACATCTTCGCCATTGCTTTGCTCCTCGCTGGTTACACCGAACACTGCACGTCTTCGGAGAAGTCGCTGTGCGCGGTTGTGGTCTGTGACTGGCCGGCAGCCGAAAAATACGATTTCGAGCCGCGCGACATGCCGACGCGGCCGGTGCGCACCATCTCCAGCACGCCGTAGGGGCGCAGGACCTCGAGCAGGCCGTCGATCTTGTCCTCGGTGCCGGTGATCTCGATGACCATGGACTCGGGCGCGACGTCCACCACCCGCGCGCGGAAGACGGTGACCAACTGCATCAGGTGGGTGCGCGAGTGCTCGTCGGCCGCCACCTTGATCATGGCCAGGTCGCGGAAGATGGCGGGCAGCGCGGTCACGTTCTGCACGTGCAGCACGTTGACCAGCTTGTAGAGGTAGGCCTCGATGCGCTGGGCCGCATGCTCGTCGGCCTCGACCGTGATGGTCATGCGCGAGACGCCCGCCTGTTCCGTGTGCCCCACGGTCAGCGACTCGATGTTGAAGGCCCGCCGCCGGAAGAGCGAAGCCACCCGGTTCAGCACGCCCGGCTTGTTCTCGACGTACACCACGAATGTGTTCAGCATCGTTGCCTCATTTCTCCGTTGTCGCCGGCACCCGCGGATCGGGACGCCGGATCATCTGGTGCAGGTCGGCGCCCGCCGGCACCATCGGGTACACCGTGTCTTCCTTCTCCACATGGAACTCGATCAGGCAGCAGCCCCGGTGTTCGCGCGCCGCCTGCACCGCCGGTCCGACCTCCGAGCGCTGGCGCACCGCCATGGCGCGCAGGCCGAAGGCTTCCGTCAGTTTCACGAAGTCGGGATTGCGGAGCGGGGTGGCGTGATAGCGGCGGTCGTAGAAGAATTCCTGCCACTGCCGCACCATGCCCAGGTAGCCGTTGTTGATGACGGCGATCTTGATGTCGATGTCTTCCTGGGCGACGGTGGCCAGTTCCGCCATGGTCATCTGGAAGCCGCCGTCCCCGACCACCACCCAGACCTCGGCGTCGGGCCGGGCGAACTTGGCGCCGATGGCGGCGGGCAGGGCGAACCCCATGGTGCCCAGGCCGCCCGAGGTGATGAGCGAGCGCGGCTCGGTGTGGTGGTAGTACTGCGCCTCCCACATCTGGTGCTGGCCGACGTCGGAGACCACCAGGGCGTGGCCGCCGGTCTCGCGCCACAGGTCATTGATGACGTGGGCGGCGTAGAGGTGGCCACTGTCGGGCAGGTTCTGGATGTCGCGCACGGCGCAGTCGCCCTTGGAGCGGCGGATGTGCGCCAGCCACTCGGCATGGTCGCCGGGGTCCACCTCGGCCACCAATTGCTCCAGCACCCGGCCGACATCGCCGACCAAGGCGGCGTCCACCTTGACGTTCTTGTTGATCTCGGCGCGGTCGATCTCGACGTGGATCTTGGCAGCGTGCTTGGCGTAGGTCTTCAGGTTGCCAGTCACGCGGTCGTCGAAACGCATGCCGAGGGCGATCAGCAGGTCCGCTTCCTGGATGGCGTGGTTGACCCAGGCTTCGCCGTGCATGCCCATCATCCCCAGGTTCAGGGGGTGGTGGGCGGAGAGGCAGCCGATGCCCAGCAAGGTCATGGCGATCGGGATGTCGGCCTTTTCCGCAAACAGACGCAGCGCCTCGGTGGCGCCGGAGAGCAGGAGGCCGTGTCCCGCCAGGATGAGCGGGCGCTTGGCATTGGCGATCAGGGTGAGGGCCTTCTCAAAGTCCGCCGGATCGCAGGCCAGCGGTGGACGGAAGCCCGGCAGTTGCGGTTCCGCCTTGTGCCAGTCGAAGTCGCACGAGCCCTGCTGCGCGTCCTTGGTGATGTCCACCAGCACCGGCCCCGGCCGTCCGGAGCGGGCGATGTGGAAGGCTTCGCGCAAGGTCCGTGCGACCTCGCTGGGATGAGTCACCAGCGCGTTGTGCTTGGTGATGGGGAGGGTGATGCCGGTGATATCGATCTCCTGGAAGGCGTCGGAGCCGATCAGCTTGCTGCCCACCTGGCCGGTGATGCAAACGATGGGGGAGGAGTCGAGCATGGCGGTGGCGATGCCGGTGACCATGTTGGTGGCGCCCGGCCCCGACGTGGCGATGGCCACACCCACCTCGCCGCTGGCGCGGGCGTAGCCGTCGGCCATGTGGGTCGCGCCCTGCTCGTGGCGGACCAGCACGTGGTGCACCGGATACTTCCAGATGGCGTCGTAGGTCGGGAGAATGGCGCCGCCGGGATAACCGAAGACGTGCTTCACGCCCTCGCGCACCAGGCATTCCCAGATGATCTCTGCACCGGTCTTTTTCATGGTCATTCCTTCCTAATCCGTCACTGCTCCCGTGGCCGCCGAGGAAACCAGGCGCGCGTACTTGGCCATCACGCCGCTGGTGTAGCGGGGCCTGGGCGCACTCCAGCCGGCCAGGCGGGCGCTGATCTCCCGATCCGGAAGCTCCACCCGCAGCTTGCGTTGGGTGATGTCGAACACCACGGTGTCGCCGTCGCGCAACGCGGCGATGGGGCCGCCACAGGCCGCTTCCGGAGCCACATGCCCGGCCATCAGCCCATGGGTCGCCCCGGAGAAGCGGCCGTCGGTCAGCAGGGCGACCGAGTCGCCCAGGCCCGCGCCGCGGATGGCCGCGGTCACCGCCAGCATCTCGCGCATGCCGGGGCCGCCGCGCGGACCTTCGTAGCGGATGACCACCACGTCCCCGGCTCTGACCTTGCCGCCCTGCACCGCCGCGAATGCCTGCTCTTCGCTGTCGAAGACGCGCGCGTGGCCGCGGAAGGCGAGCAGATCATGTCCAGCGACTTTCACCACGCAGCCGTCGGGGGCGAGGTTTCCTTTCAGGATCACGATGCCGCCGCTGGTCTTGAGCGGGTCCTGCAGTGGCCGCACGACTTGCTGGCCGGGGAGCTCGAGGGCGTCGGCCGCCTCCTCACCGATCGTCCGTCCGGAGACGGTGACAGCTTTCTTGTGAAGCAGTCCGGCATCGGCGAGCCGCCGGGCCACCAGCCGCGTGCCTCCCGCCTGGTACAGATCGGTGGCGACGAAGCGGCCACCGGGCTTGAGGTCGGCAAGCAGGGGCACGCGGGCGCTGATGCGATCGAAATCGTCGATGGTGAGAGCGACGTCGGCCTCGCGCGCGATCGCCAACAGGTGCAGCACGGCGTTGGTAGAGCCGCCGGTCGCCGCCACGCTGGCGATGGCATTCTCCAGCGCCTGGCGGGTGACGATGTCTCTGGGCCGGACATCCTTGGCGTAGAGCTGCATCAGCAACTCGCCGGCCTGGGCGGCAGCTTCCGCTTTCTCCATGTCCTTGGCGGGCACGCTCGAAACCGCCATGGGCGCAATCCCGAGGAACTCGCAGGCGGTGGCCATGGTGTTGGCGGTGAACTGCCCTCCGCAGGCGCCGGCGCCGGGACAGGCGCTGTTCTCCAGCGCCGCGAAGCGGGCATCGCTCATCTGGCCGCGGGCGTGGGCGCCGACCGCCTCGAAGACGTCCTGGATAGTCACCGAATGCCCTTCGAAGCTTCCCGGCGCGATGGAACCGCCGTAGAGCACCAGCCCGGGGACGTTCACCCGCAGCAACGCCATGACCGCCGCCGGGATGGTCTTGTCGCAGCCCACCAGCACGATGAGCGCGTCGAAAAGATTGCCGCGCGCCACCAGCTCGATGGAGTCGGCGATCACCTCGCGGCTGACCAGCGAGGCCCGCATGCCTTCCGTGCCCATGGTGATGCCGTCGGAGATGGAGACGGTGTTGAATTCCATGGGAGTACCGCCGGCGGCGCGGATACCGCGCTTGACGTGTGCCGCCAGCTCGCGCAGGTGGTAGTTGCAGGGCCCGATCTCGATCCAGGTGTTGGCGATGCCGACGATGGGCCGCTGCAGGTCGGCGTCGGTGAAGCCCGCGGCCTTCAGCATGGCCCGGGCCGGGGCCCGGCTGGGGCCGTCCGTGATCGCCCCGCTGCGCCTTTGGGATGCCGCCTCCTTGGCCGCCGGGGCCGGCTTGCGCCTACGCGCCTCCGGCAACCCGGAGAGGCTGGGAGATTCCCGCGGTTCGCCGAAGAAGTTGGGGCGCGGAGCTGGTTCGCGCGTGGCCATCAGGCCTCCTTCAAGAAAAGTGCCGACATCAATGAAAAAGCCCACTCGCCTTTGGCGGTGGGCTTGAACTTTTTCTTTCTTCTACTTAGCTCAAGTCCCGCCGGCCACAAGGGGTGAAATAGGCAGGAGAATGCCTACGCTAAGCAGCAGTACCCCAACCACGTTGTGGCCGATGCATGACATGAGAAAGATGACTATAACCTTAGGGGTACCGGGGCCGGATGCGGAACTTTCGATACGAACTATCGAAAAAATCAACAGTCGGTTGTGACGGCCGAACTTGCTATTCCGCGAACATCAGCTCCTTGGCGCGCTCGGCGGCCTTGACCACTGCCTTGATCAGGGTCACCCGCAGCTTGCCCTCCTCCAGTTCAAGGATGCCGTCGATGGTGCAACCGGCGGGGGTGGTGACCGCGTCCTTCAAGAGCGCTGGATGGTCCCCGGTCTCAAGCGTGACCTGGGCCGCCCCCAGGGCGGTCTGGGCCGCCATCAGGGTCGAGATGTGCCGCGGCAGGCCGACCTTCACGCCTGCCTCGGCCAGCGATTCCAGGATGATGTAGATGTATGCCGGGCCGCTGGCGGAGAGGGCGGTCACTGCATCCATATGTTTCTCGTCCACCACCACCGTCCGGCCGACGGTCTCGAAGAGGTGGCGGGCGATCTCGAGATGCGATTCATTGGCGTTCTGGCCCTTGCAGATCCCGGTCATCCCCGAGCCCACCATGCAGGGGGTGTTGGGCATGGCGCGCACCAGCGGGACGCCCGCGGGCAGGCGGCCCTGCATGTAGCTGGTCGGCACCGACGCCGCCACCGAGATGATGAGCTGGTCGCGGGTGACCTTGGAGCCGATCTCCTCCAGCACGGTTCCCACCGCCGGCGGCTTGACCGCGATCAGGATGATGTCGGCGCCGCGCGCTGCCGCCCGGTTGTCGGTGCCCACCGCGACGCCCAGCGCGACGCTCCGTGAGCGGGCGCTCTCCGCGTGCTGCACCGAGGCACGCACCCGGGACTTGGGCAGCCCCTTCCGCAGCAGAGCCTGCAGCAGGATGCTGCCGATCTTGCCCGCTCCGATCACCGCCACTCGTTTGTTCGCCAGGGCCGCGTCCAGCTTGGCCGCTGAGCCCTTGCCTTTGCCAGTCTTCTTCACAGCCCTCGTCCAACTTTCTTCCGCTCAGGGTCGCTCGTGGGAGAGAGCACCCGTCGAGCGGGACTCGATCACAGAAAAAGGTGCATGGAGCGTATCAGAATTCGGGACCGGACAAGAGAAGGACTGTGATTTCTGTCATTGACAGGCGGGCCGGCTCGCCATAACCTCCCGGGCAACTGCGGGGCGCCCGGCGCTGCGGCACCCCCGAGATCCACCTGGCAGGTGAGCGGCATGAAACCACTGGCGGTCGTCTTGCTAACTGCTTTTTTCGCCATCGCGCCCGCAAAGGCACAGCAAGGAAGCATCGGGTCGGCGTACGATGCCCCGGCGGTAAATCAAGCCATCGGCCCCACGCAGTTGGCGTCGGGGGTAGCATTCGAGATCGCCACCGCCTCGCGGGGGGAGGCCCCCGCTGCGCTGGCGCGACGGATCGTCAACGAAACCCTGCGCGAACTGGCCAACCAGCTCAATCCCAAGAATCCGCCCCGGATCCAGCTCAAGCTGGTGCTGCGGATGGGACAATCGCATCCTTATACAAAGACCCTCAGCGGGGTGGAGGACGGCTCAGAGATCGGCATGGTGAAGTGGGAGCCAAGACTGTTCGCGCGACTGGTGGCGCGGGCCGTCCGCAACAGTATCTT
>DATKKJ010000035.1 GCA_035543055.1 Terriglobales bacterium
ATACTCCTTCCGGAGTTCTGGCCAGGTGGCCAGCAGCTCCCGGGAGTCGCCTGAGAGGGCGTGAGCGAGGCGACGGATCTCGGCGTCCAGGTCGGCGAGCGGCGGGTCTGCAGGGAGCTCCCCACCTGTGATCTGCTCGAACAGCTTCCAGAGATCGGCGTCGTCACCGCCGGCGTTGCGGGCCGACAAGATCGCGCGCGCACCGGTGAGCTGGTAGAGCTTGCGGGCCACCGTCGCCTGCTCCTGCGCCCGCTCCCGCGCACCGCTGCACGTCTTCGCGATCTCGTGAAGGTAGCCCACGCGCTCGGCCGGGATCAGCGGGTGGCGCTCCGGTGCGCCCGCGGGGTGTGCGTGGCTGGAGGCTGGCTCCCACCCGTTGCAGCAGTGCTCCCGCAACCTTCCCACCAGTGCGAGGAAGAGCGCGTTGACGCCCTTGTCGTGGAACTGGTGGGCGCAGGTTGGGAAGACAGGGAGCGCCTCGTCGGCGGTCGAGAAGTCGTTGCGGCAGCGGCGCAACTGCTTGCGCACGTCGCGAAGGGCGTCCAGCGCCCCCGGGCGGTCGAACTTGTTGATCGCGACCAGGTCGGCGAAGTCCAGCATGTCGATCTTCTCGAGCTGCATCGCCGCGCCGTACTCGGGAGTCATCACGTACAGGGAGACATTGGCGAGGTCGGCGATCTCGCTGTCCGCCTGGCCCGCGCCGGCCGACTCCACGATCACCAGGTCGAAGCCGGCGGCGGCGCACACGTCAACTGCGGCCTTCATGTGCGCGGAGAGGGTCCGATGCGCCTGGCGGGTTGCGAGGGAACGCATGTAGACGCGATCCGGGCCGAGCGAGTTCATGCGGATGCGATCGCCTAGGAGGGCCCCGCCGGTCCGCCGCTTGGTCGGATCCACGGCAAGCACCGCAATGGCCAGATCCGGGAAATCGGCGAGGAAGCGCCGCACCAGTTCGTCGGTGAGTGAAGACTTGCCGGACCCGCCGGTCCCGGTGATGCCGACGATCGGCGGCTTGGAGTCTGAAGCCCCAGGTTTCTCAAAAGAGGCGAGCTGGCCGGCTTCCGCCTTGCTGATCAGGCGGGCCACGGCGTTCCAGTGCGACGGCGACAGCTCGAGCGGCTGGCTCCCCGGCAGTGCGGACGGATCGAAGTCGCACGCCTGCATCATCACTTCGATCATTCCGTCGAGCCCCAGTGCGCGCCCGTCGTCAGGGGAGAAGATCCTCGCCACCCCGTGTTCGTGGAGCGCCTTGATCTCCTCGGGCACAATCACCCCGCCGCCCCCGCCGAACACCTTGATGTGCCCCGCGCCGCCCTTGCGCAGGAGGTCAATCATGTAGGTGAAGAACTCCATGTGGCCGCCCTGGTAGGAAGAAACGGCGATCCCCTGGGCGTCCTCCTGGATTGCGGCGTCCACGATCTCCTTGACCGACCGGTTGTGCCCGAGGTGAATCACCTCGGCGCCGTGGGCCTGCAGGAGACGCCGGATGATGTTGATGGCCGCGTCGTGCCCGTCAAACAGCGCGGCCGCCGTCACGAAGCGGATCTTGTGCTGCGGCGTGTACTTGGCCCCCATGCCCCCACCTTTCCCGCATTCTACCGCTTCTGCGGGCAGGGGGCGCACCGTTCGCTCCCTGTCTCCTGGGAGAAAGGGGAAGCCGGACGAGGCCGGGCAGCCGTACGTGAGAGGCTACGTCGTCGCGGCCGGCGTGATGATCAGGCCCGCGAGCAAGCCCGCAACCGTGAACTCGACCCAACTGCCCAGGAACCAGACCAGGGCCATGATGTACGGGATCGGCATGGCCGAGTAGCTGCCGTAGCCCATCATGATCCCGCTGGCGAAGCCCCACACGAGGCCGTACTTCACCCCGGTGGCCAGGCTCTTCGGGTTCACGAACCACGCGTACACGGCGGCGAAGGCGAGAGCACCGATCAGCGCGACCACGGCCATCAGGCCCATCTTCATCTCACCCTGCGGCCGGAACAGGTTCGGCACGGTGGCGTAGGTGGCCCCGAGGACCACCCCGTGAATGAGGAAGTCGAGGACCTCCCATGCCACAAAGATCGCAAGGCCGCCAAGCAGGATCTTCTTGACCATTCTTTCCTCCTCTTTACCCGGTGCAACCAGGTGTCCTGTTGTGGTGCGCCGATCTTACCATGGGATGAGCAAACAGCAGCGCCAAACGAGGGGGAGGCGATAGCCCGATCGGCTCCTGTGCCGTAGAGGAGGCGACGGCAAACACGGGCCGGAAGAACGCTCCGAAGAACCCGCGCCCCGCCACGGGGCGGGGCGCTCAGATGTCGTCAGGTGAGTAAGAGAACTACATCTTCTGGTGGAACGACTTGATCTGCTCGGGCGTGAACTTGTTGAGCTTGATTGCCTTCGCCTGCGCGCGTTCGCTGGCCGGGATCATGGCCAAGGCGGCCTGCTCGCTGGCCGCGTGGACGACGACGTACCCGGTGTGGTCGCCAGCCATGCAGCCCCAGTCGGTCTTTGCCAGCAGCTCAGACGACGCCGCCTCCATGTCATCCAGGGCCTTCAGGCATTGGTCGGGTGTGTGCGGCATGATGAGGAGGTAGCGATCTCCCTTCGTTTGCTGCTGACTTCCGGCAAGGGCGGTGGCCGGATGCAGCGCGATGCCCAGGGTCAGGACTGCCACTGCGATGATCGTCACGACAACAAAGCTGCGCTTCGACATGTCTTTCTCCTTTCGCGAGGTTCTCAACCGAATTCGGAGTTCGTGTTTTTCTCGATGTCGTAGGGGAGCGGGGGCGG
>DATKKJ010000036.1 GCA_035543055.1 Terriglobales bacterium
GCGGCCCATGTTCCTCAGCGGCTAAAGCCGTGCGGTTTCCCAGTTATCCCCTGCGGGCCTAAAGGCCTGCTCCACCCCGCGGACGCAGAAACTGCTTGTTTTACTTGAACTTTCTGCCATAATCAGCGTGGCTCTGGCGTACTTCGTGGAATCTCAACAAGCTAAGACATTTTTGTCTTTGTTGAGGACGAATACGCCAACATGAAGTTCTTCGCACGGCTGTTCACGCCCACCAGCAACCGGCGGCTCAATGAGCTGATCGGGTTCTTGCTATTCGTCTCCGCGATCCTCCTTTTCCTCGCGCTGGTCTCGTACTCGCCGCTCGACCGTTCCTTGAACACGGCCGCGCCCCAGCCCGCCTCCAGCCCGGCCCGCAACTGGATCGGCCTGTTCGGCGCGCTGCTCAGCGACCTGCTGCTGCAGGCCTTCGGCATCGGCATCTTCCTGCTGCCGGTGATGCTGGGATTGTTCGGCGCGCGCTGGTTCCGGTCGCGCCCGGTGAGCTCGCCGGTCGCAAAGTGCCTGGGAGCGCTTGCCCTGCTGGTCTTCGTCCCCGGACTGCTGGGACTGCTGCCCTGGCATTGGCGCTGGGTGCATGCGGTGCCGATCGAGGGCCTGCTGGGGCGGATCGTGGGCGATGCCCTTATCCATTACTTCAACCTGACCGGCGCCTACATCGTGTGCTTGGCGGTCATCGCCGTGGCCCTCTATCTCTCCACCGCGTTCAGCTTCGGGGCCATGCGGGTGTGGGTGGAGACCCGCTTCGCTTTCGCCTTTGCCGCCTGGGACCGTTTCCAGGATTGGCGCATGCTGCGGGCAAAACTCAAAGCTCAAAAAGAGCTTGAACGCCGCCGGATGATGAAGGCGAAGCCTCTTGTCACCACCCAACTGGTCACCGCCAAGCGTCCGGTGGAAGACAAGCGGGAGAAGACGGGGATCGAGAAGGTGATGGAGGAAGCGGTGCCGACGCCGGCCGCCGCGCCTCTGGCGGCTTCCGTGCCTCCGCCGCCTGCTACGGCCGGCGACGCTCCCGGCATCGGCGCCCGCGCCGACGTCGCCCTCAAGCACAAGACGGTGCTTCCGCGGGTCTCCGGCGGATACAAGCTGCCTTCCAGTTCCCTGCTTCACCGGCCCGACGAGCAGCGCTCGATCGACGAGGAAGAGCTGCGCAACCTGGCCCAGGTGCTCACCGAGAAGTGCGCCGAGTTCGACGTGCGCGGCACCGTCACCCACATCAATCCCGGCCCGGTGGTGACCACCTACGAGTACAAGCCCGAGGCCGGCATCAAGTATTCGCGCATCACCAGCCTGTGCGACGACCTCTGCCTGGGCCTGCGGGCCGAGAGCATCCTCATCGAGCGTATGCCCGGCAAGTCCACGGTCGGCATTCAGGTGCCCAACCGCGAGCGCGAGACCATCTGGCTCCGGGAGGTCATCGAGGCGCAGGAGTTCGCCGGCTCGAAGTCGAAGCTGACGCTCTCCATGGGCAAGGACATCAACGGGCGCATCGTCACCGCCGACTTGGCCTCGATGCCGCACCTGCTGATCGCCGGCTCGACCGGCTCGGGCAAGAGCGTGGCCATCAACGCTTTCATCATGTCCATGCTCTACAAGTCGACGCCCGACCAGGTCCGCCTGATCCTGGTGGACCCCAAGCGGCTGGAGCTGGGCGTGTACGAAGGCGTACCGCACCTGTTCACGCCCATCATCACCGAGCCCAAGGTGGCGGCGGTGGCGTTGCGCAACGCCGTGCGGGAGATGGAGAAGCGGCTGAAGATGCTGGCCGACAAAGGGGTGCGCAACATCGACCAGTACAACAAGCTCTTCGAGGGCGAGACCCCGAGCCTGTTCGAGACGCAGGACGTCGAGCACCGGCCCATCCCCTACATCGTCATCATCATCGACGAGCTGGCCGACCTGATGATGCTCGACGGGCACAACGTCGAGGAGTCCATCACCCGGCTGGCGCAGATGGCGCGCGCCGTCGGCATCCACCTGGTGCTGGCCACGCAGCGGCCCTCGGTGGACGTCATCACCGGCCTCATCAAGGCCAACTTCCCGGCGCGCATCTCGTTCCGCGTGGCCACCAAAGTGGACTCGCGAACCATCCTGGACGCCAACGGCGCCGAGTCGTTGCTGGGACGCGGCGACATGCTCTATCTGCCGTCCGGTTCCGCCCGGGTGCACCGGCTGCACGCACCGCTGGTCACAGAGAAAGAGATCGCCGCCGTGGTGGAGTTCTGGCGCCAGCAAGGCACCGCGCAGTACGAGCAGAAGTTCCTGGAGGCTCCCAAGGACGAGAACAGCAAGGCCGAAGCGGGCTCCGCGGGCGCCGGCATGGAAGATGGCGACGAGAACGACGAGCTCTACGACGACGCCGTGCGCCTGGTGCTGGAGTTTGGCAAGGCGTCCACTTCCCTGCTGCAGCGGCGGCTGCGCATCGGCTACGGCCGCGCCGCCCACCTCATCGATCTGATGGAACAGGAGGGCATCGTCGGCGCTGCCGATGGCCCCAAGCCGCGCGAAGTGCTCAAGCGCCCCGACTGGCTGAGCGAAGTGGAACAGTCGCTACGTTAGAACCTTAACCGCCGAGAACGCCGAGATCGCGGAGAGGATTTAGGCCACGGGTTTACGGATTTTCACGGATTCAGAGCCGCTTCTATCCGTGAGCATCCGTGAAATTCGTGGCCTTTCTTTTCTCTGCGTTCTCTGCGATCTTTGCGGTCAAATTCAGCTGCTGGCGGCCAGGACGACCTCGGCGCGCTCCCGCGCGATCTGGCGCACCCGGCCCAGGTCGATCTTCCCCGTCCCCAGGTAAGGCAGCGCTTCCACGCGGTAGAACTGGTTGGGACGAGGCTTCCACAGCGCCGGCAGGTCTTCGTCGGCGAGGCGATCCAGAACGACCTTGAGCTCCTCGTCGCCGAGCGTGTGCAACACGGCCAGGCGCTCGCCCTTCCTCTCGTCATGGACAGCGGTGACGGCAAAGGTCTGCTCGGTCACGCCGGCGAGCCCGTGCAGGATGTCCTCGATCTTCAAGTGGGGCACCATCTCCCCGCCCATCTTGCTGAAGCGGCTGAGCCGGTCCGACATGGTGAGGAAGCCATCTTCGTCGAGCGCAGCGATGTCGCCGGTGATGTACCAGCCGTCGCGGATGACCTCCGCGGTCTTGTCCGGCCGCCCGAAGTAACCCAGCATGACGTTCGGCCCCTTCACCAGCAGCAGGCCGGACTCGCCCAGCGGCAGCGGCTCCATGGTCTCCGGGTCCACGATCTTGACACTGATGCCCGGCAGCGGGTGCCCGATCTTGCCGCGCTTGGTGCCCACCTGGCGGAAACCCGGCTCGCGGTACTCGCGGCAGTTCACCGCCACCACCGGCGCGCATTCGGTGCAGCCGTAACCTTCGAGCGGCGCCAGGCCGTATTGCTCCTCGAAAGCGTCGGCCACGCGCGTGGGAAGCTTCTCCGCGCCCACGATCATGTATTGCAGCGAGCTGAACTCCTCCCGGGTGCAGCGACGCATGTAGGTCTGAAGGAAGGTTGGGGTCGCCACCAGCAGCGTGCAGCGGTACTTCTCGGTCAACTCGCCGACCGCTCGGGCGTCGAGCGGGTTGGGATGGTAGATGCTGCCGATACCCAGCACCGGCGGCAGCCACAGCAGGACGGTGTAGCCGAAGGCGTGGAACAGAGGAAGGATGCTCATCACCCGGTCGTGCTTGTTGAGCATGAACACCTGCCCCATCTGGTCGATGTTGCTGACGATGTTGAAGTGCGTCAGCATCACGCCTTTGGGCTCGCCGGTGCTCCCGCTGGAAAAAATGACGGTAGCCAGATCGTCGAGATTGGGTGAGAAAGTCAGCCCGCCGAGCGCCTTCTCGATGGCCTGCACGGGGAAGGTCCATGCCATCAGCGCCGCCATCAACTTCTCGTGCAGCCTGGGCTTGGCCGCCACCTCCTCCAGCAGCACCATGCCCGGCAGCTTCAGCGGGACTTTCTCCAGGAACGCGCGCGCGGTCACCACCGTCCTTACGCCCGCCTGTTCCATGCACCGGGTGATGGTGCTCTCCGATGTCGTGTAGTTCAGGTTGACCGGGATCTTGCCGGTCAGCGAGGCGGCGAAGTTGACCAGCGCGCCGCCCACGGTCGGCGGCAGCAGGATGCCGACGAAGCGCTGCCCTTCCCAGACTCTCTGCAGCCGTCGCGCCAGGTAGATGCTCTTGATGAGAGCGGAGATGAACGTGACCCGCGGCGTGCTGGCGTCCGCCATCAGCAGGCGGAAGGGATGGCGGCGCGCCCCGCGCACCAGCGATCGCGGCAGGGTACGCATCTTCTGCTTGCGGTGCTGGTAGGCCTCGGTCGCCAACTCCTGCACCGCCTGCCGGACCTCGTAAGACCTGGACGCGGGCGGCATGGGACGTCCGAAGCTCACGCCGACGTCGTAGGGGATCTGCCAGGGGATCTTCCACAGGAAACGGCCTTGGTCGAAGCTGAAGATCGAGCCCCAGGCGCCGTCCAGGTGGACCGGGATGATGGGGGCATCCACGCCTTTGGCTACGCGCTCGAAGCCGCGGCGGAACGGCAGCATGTGCCCGATGCGCGTGATCTGCCCCTCGGCAAAGATGCAGACCAGGTCACCATCCAGGACGGCCTGGCGGGCCTTGCGCAGCGCCTGGATCATGTCGCGCGGCCGCAGCTCCGAGGAGATGGAGATGGCCCGAGTCATGCGCGCCCACGGGTTCACCACCGGATGGTCGTAGATGCCTTTGTACATCACGAAGCGCACCTGGCGTCGAGTGGCGGCGGTCAGGAGCATACCGTCGAGGAACGAAAGATGATTGCAGACCAGCAGCGCGCCGCCGCTGGCGGGCACGTTGTCACCCCCCGTGACCCGCAGGCGGTACACGGTGTGGGTCAGGAGCCAAAGGAAGGCACGCAGCAGCCAGTGGGGCAGCACCGACAAGGCCTGCCCCAGCGCGATGAAGAAAAGGCTCCCCAGTCCGTCGGGACGGGGGTCGGCGGATCGATCCGAGGCCGGCTGGAACGCTTCTGTCATCGCATGGCCGCCGTCAGGAGTGAAGCTCCTGTGGCGCTAGTGCTTGAGATTCTAGCTGGAAATGTGACGCCAGTCACCGTTGGCGCCGCTCCCTGGGCGCATAATGTAGAGTTGGCCATTCATCCAGATTCATAGGAGTGCAGTATGAAGATCGGCATTCTGACGGGCGGCGGCGACTGCCCGGGCCTGAACGCGGTGATCCGCGCCGCGGTCCGCAAGGGCATCTTTCATTACGGCGACGAATTCATCGGCTTCCTGGAGGGTTGGCGTGGCGTGCTGGAGGACAAGACCGTCCCTCTCGGCCTGAACGAGGTGGCCGGCATCCTGCCCCGCGGGGGCACTATTCTGCGCACCTCGCGCACCAATCCCGACAAACACCAGGGCGGGGTCGGCCGGTGCGCCGAGAACCTGAAAAAGCACGAGATCGACGCCCTGATCGCCATCGGCGGCGACGACACCATGCGTATCGCCACCAAGCTCTGCGAGCTGGGCCTGAAGGTCGTGGGCGTGCCCAAGACCATTGACAACGACCTGAGCGGCACCGACTTCTGCTTCGGCTTCGACACCGCGGTCAACGTCGCCACCTCCGCCATCGACCGCGTTCATACCACCGCCGAGGCCCATGCCCGCGTCATGGTGGTCGAAGTCATGGGACGCGACTCCGGCTGGATCGCCATCTACAGCGGGCTGGCGGGCGGCGCCGACGTCATCCTGGTGCCGGAGCGGCCCTTCGATATCGAAGAAGTCACCGCGGTCATCCGCAAGCGCTACGAGCGCGGGCGGCTGTTCAGCATCGTGGTGGTGGCCGAGGGAGCGAAGCTGGCCACCGACGTGGACCCGTCGCATGGCGCGGCCGTGGTCACGGAATTCGGCAAGGACGAGTTCGGCCATGTGCGGCTGGGCGGCATCGGCAACGTGCTGGCCCGCGAGATCGAGAAGCGCACCGGCTTCGAGACCCGCACCGTGGTGCTCGGGCATATCCAGCGCGGCGGCTCGCCCAGCGCCTTCGACCGCGTGCTGGCCACGCGCTACGGCATGGCGGCCATCGACGCCATCCATCGCAACGAGTTCGGGATGATGATGGCGCTGCGCGGCACCCAGATCGTTTGCGTCCCGCTCAACGAGGACATCCTGCGCACCCGCTACGTGGACCAGGAGCTGGTGGAGGTCGCCCTCGGCCTGCACGACAAGCTGGTGAAAGACACGGTCAGTTAGGGTTTTCGCGGATGTTCAGCGGCGGGTTTCCCGCCTTTTTTTGTCCACACCGCGATGGCGTTGGTACAATGTCGCGCGCAGAGTCCGAGCCCGGAGGAGAGTTCCCATGAAGCGAGTGGTAAGAGTAGGGGTCGTGGTGCTGGTCGTGTCGCTGCTGGCGCAGGCGGCCGAAACCCGCAAGAAGCGCCTGGCAATCATGGACTTCGAATACGGCACGGTGCGCACGGCGGTGGCCGGGATCTTCGGCACCGATGTGGACGTGGGCCGCGGCATCCGCGACCTGCTGGTGAAGTACCTGGTCAAGGACGGCACTTATTCCGTGATCGAGCGCGCCGCCCTGGACAAGATCCTGCAGGAACAGAACTTCTCCAATAGCGACCGCGCCAATCCCAGCAGCGCCGCCAAGATCGGCAAGCTGCTGGGCGTAGACGCCATGGTCTTCGGCAGCATCACCCAGTTCGGCTACGACACCAAGAAGACCCAGGTCGGGGGCGGAGGAGGCGGCTGGGGCGGCTTCGGGCTCGGCGGCTTCTCCCATAAGAAAACCAAGGCCATCGTCACCGTGGACGCCCGGGCGGTGGATATCGATACCGCGGAGATCCTGGTGGTCGCCGACGGCAAGGGCGAGTCTGCCCGCGAGAGCACTTCCATGCTGGGCAGCGGCGGAAGCTGGCGCGGATGGGGCGGCGGCAACGTGGACTTCGGCTCCAGCGACTTCCAGAACACCATCCTGGGCGAAGCGGTGAAGGCCGCCACCGAACAGATGGCATCGTCTCTCATCCAGGGCGCCGACAAGCTGTCGGCCCGCACCATCACCGTCGAAGGCCTGGTGGCGTTCGTGGACCGCGGCACGGTGGTGCTCAACGTGGGCGCCAAGTCGGGACTGAAGGCCGGCGACCAACTCTCCATCGAGCGGGTGACGCGCGAGATCAAGGACCCGGCCACGGGCAAGGTGCTGCGCCGCATGAGCGACAAGATCGGGGTCATCCAGGTCACCTCCACCGACGACAACTCAGCCGAGGCCAAGATCGTCAGCGGCTCCGGCTTCAAGGTCGGCGACATGGCCAAGACCACGACCCAGTAATGCTTGTGGCCCGGCCGTGTCGGCCGGGCTGCACGGGCGACACGCCCGTGCCACACAAGACGAGAGGCCGGCGGCAGCCGGCCATTTCTTAGGCCAGCTGTGCGACATATCCAGCACCCCCTACCCCCTCCCCCCTGGTCTGTCGAAACAAAGGAGTTAGGGGCAAGAATATGTCAGATATGTTGACCCTTCGCTCCGCTCAGGGTCTCGACCGTGGGAGTCAGGAGTCAGGAGTCAGGAGTCAGCGGCTCGGGACGACGAGTTGTCAAAGAACGGCGGCTGCACGCAGCAGCGGCGGCGCCCTTCGGCTTCACCTCAGGGCAGGCTTTAGGCCGCTACAGACAGAGTAGCAAATCGTCAAGTTGTGGACCTGGAGGTCGAGAACGCGAACAACAGCGGAATCAATGACTTGCGGAGGGCGGTAAGATGGGACTTGCTATTGCTTAAAGCTATAAATGAGACGACTAAGTGGTTCGCTTATAAGGGCTTGGCGGGATGCGCAGTAGAGTGAGACGAAAGGAGAATAATGAAGAAATCTTGTTCCTAACCCAGGCAAGCAAAACCAGCTTGCCTGGGGCACCCCCTCATAGTGTGGGCCCGCCTTCCAAGAGCCGTGTACTCATTCGATGGCTTGGGTTTAGACTTCACGCTTCCCATCGTACGCCCATTGAGGAACCCTCCAATGAAGGACGACATATCTCTCCAGATGGTCAAAATTCTCCGCTCACAACGCGACCGGATAAACTGCCTTGAGGATTCTGTACAGGCATTAAAGATGGTGATTTCTCGTATGTCCGGAGCAGATGCTCGAGAAGCATTTGCTGGTTTTGCTGGTCTAGAGCATCAATTTCGTGAAGCTCGCACAGGACACCAAGAGCGCGACCAACTAGACGCTCTGATTGAACTCGCGGATCGCGGGAAAACAACCGACGAAATAGACGCCTAGCCACCAATGCAGCAGCGAATACTAGACTCACTTTCTTCTGCGGGCTCACGTCTGAAGATTGAACGGGCCGAAAAACACATCCGCGACATCAATGCCCTGCTTGAGGAATTTGTCGCGTCTGATTTTTACTCCGTCGAAATCGAAACGAATGGGCATTGCTGCCCCAACTACCTGCGATTTCACATTGACACTTCCGGATTCCGCCTGGACATCGCAGCGGTCGTCATTGGAGACGCCCTGCACAATCTGAGAAGTGCTTTGGATCTTCTCTACTACGCGGCCATTTTGGAATGCGGTGGGCGGCCAACCAGGTGGACACGGTTCCCAGTTTTCGACACGGGGAAGGACGTTGAAAACAAACTTAGAGAGGCTCTGAAGAAGAAGCAGATTACTACCGGAATTCAGGAGCTTCTTCTCGATACGATAAAACCTTACGAGGCTGGGAATTACGCCCTCTGGGCCGTAAACGAGTTGAACATTACGGACAAACACCAACTCCTCATTCCAACTCTCCAGCTTATGCGGTTTGTCGGTATCTGCCTTGAGGACGAGAAAGGCGACGTGGTCATGGAAGATACCGCGTACTTCATGGACACTTCGGGAAGGGTGAGATTGGATCAGGAGCTGGATTGTCGAACTATCACACTCACAGATAAGGGCCATGCTGCCGCTACGATAATGTTCAACATTGGCCTGCCCTTTCAGGCACAAGCGGTTATTCCAACTCTCCATCAACTTGTGGAAGTAGTTTCTGGCGTCGTTGAGTCTTTCCGGCGGGCTGGATTCGTAAAGTAGCGCAGTGGCCAAAGCACACTCCCGCTACCATCGCGCACAGTTCCGCTATGTAGTGTCAATCGTTCCGGCAGGAGAATCCGACATTTGGATCTCAAGAGCTAACTCCTTTGTTTCAACAAACCAGGGGGAGGGGGTCAGTCCGACGCCGGGCTGGGCATTTCGCGGGCGATCTCGCCGTGGGGAGTGGTGCCGGTGAGCTCTTCGGCGGGGACGCCGCCGGCGGCCTGCTGGGCGACGATCAACTGCCGGACCTCGGGGCGCAGGGCGGGCAGGTGCAGTCCGAAGGCGATGCCGCCTGCGATGCACACGCCTCCGCCCAACGCGACTGTGACGGGGGCGCTGAGTCCGTGGGCCAGGGCGCCGGCCAGCAGCGCGCCGAAGGGCGCCATGCCCATGAACATCATTGAATAGAGGGCCATGACGCGGCCGCGCAGATGGTCGGGCACCATGGCCTGGATGAGGGTGTTGGACGACGCCATCTCCACCATGAAGGCGAAGCCGGTGGGCAGCAGCAGGGCCGCGGAGAGCCAGAAGCTGCGGGAGAAGGCAAACAGGATCAGGCTGGCGCCAAAACCGATGGCAGAGGCCGCGACCCACGAGCCCAAGCCCTTCAGTCCGCGGCGGCTGGCCAGGGTCAGGGCGCCGATCATCGCGCCCACGCCGGTGGCGCCCATCAGGATGCCAAGGCCGCGGGCCCCGCCGTGCAGGACCTGGTCGGCGAAGATGGGCATGAGCACGGCATAGGGCATCCCCATCAGGCTCATCAGGCCGAGCAGCAGGAGCAGGGCGCGGATGGGGCCGGTGCGGGCGGAGTACTGGAACCCTTCGACGATGTGGGCCAGGGCGGAATCCGCGCCGCGGGCGCGGATGAGCGGGCGGATATTCATCAGCAGCAGTCCGGCGATGACGGCGATGTAACTGACAGCGTTGGCGAAGAAGCACCAGCCCTCGCCGATGGCGGCGACCAAGATGCCGGCCACCGCCGGCCCCACGATGCGCGCCCCGTTCACCATGGAAGAGTTCAGGGCGATGGCGTTCATCAGGTCGTCCTTGCCCACCATGTCCACCACGAAGGCCTGGCGCACCGGGATATCGACGGCGTTGACCACCCCCAGCAGCGCCGAGAGTACGAAGATGTGCCACACCTTGATGGCGCCGAGCAGGGTCAGGGCGGCGAGGGCAAAGGCCAGCAGCATGGCGGCGGTCTGGGTGGCGATGACGACGCGGTGGCGATTGTGGCGGTCGGCGATGGCCCCGCCGAAGGGTCCGAAGACAAAGACCGGGAACTGGCTAGCGAATCCCACCATGCCGAGCAAGAGCGCGGAGCCGGTCAGGCGATAAACCAGCCAGGACTGGGCCACCGACTGCATCCAGGTGCCGACCAGGGAGATGAGCTGCCCGCCGAAAAACAGCCGGAAATTGCGGTGACCGAGGGCGCGGAAGGTGGCGGCCAGGCGGGACGGCTCAGGTTGCATCGCGGGATCAGCCGGTGCGGTCGGACTCACTCGATATCGCCCTCGAACATTGGATGCACCGTGTCCCCGCAAGAATGCAGCCTACTTCTTCCCCGGTCGCTTGCCGGGAAGGCCCGCTGGGTTCTCATGGGTGCGTTCGCGATAGCCGCCGCGCAAGCCGCTGGCCAAGCCGACGGAAGAGTCGCCAAACTTGTCGCGGAGGCGGTCGGCGGCGGAGAGAGCCTGTTTCCAGCGGTCGTGGCGCTGGCCGTCCAGCAGGTCGAGTTGGCCCTGGCTGCTGCTGAACCCGGAGGTGTGCACACCTAGCAGACGGACCAGGGTCCCGGTGGACCAGTTGGCGCGAAAGAGCGTCCGGACGTGCTCGAAGAGCTCGGTATCGAGCTGAGTGGCGCTCGGAAGAGTGTGGGCGCGGGTGATGGTGGAGAAGTCGGCGTGGCGGAGCTTGAGCTGGACGGTGCGGGCGAAGAGCTTGTGCTCGCGCAGGCGGCGTCCCACCAGCTCGCAGAGGTGAGAGAGGACGGATTCCAGTCGCTCCTGGTCGGCGGTGTCGTGGCTGAAGGTGTGCTCGTGGCTGATGGACTTGGGGCCCACGTCCTCGCCGACCTCGGAGTCGAACCAGCCGCCGGCATCCTCGCCGCGGGCCTTCCCGGCCAAGGCCAGGCCCCACTTGCCGAAACGCTCCTCGAGAAAGGAATCGTCAAGGCGGGTGAGATCGCCGACGCGGTGGATGCCGAGATCATGCAGCTGCTTCTCGGTGACCTTGCCGACACCAGGGATTTTGCGGACGTCAAGCGGCGCCAGGAAACGGGCTTCCTGGCCGGGGAGGATCCACAACAAGCCGTTCGGCTTGGCCTGCTCGGACGATACCTTGGCCACCAACCGCGAAGCGGCGATGCCGATGGAGCAGTTGAGGCGGGTCTCACTCTTGACCGCCTGGTGGAGCGCGTCCGCGGCCCGCAGCGGGGAGCCGTGCAGGCGCTCGGTCCCGGTCATGTCGAGGTAGGCTTCGTCGATGGAAGCCATCTCCACCTGCGGAGAGAAGTTGCCGAGCACCTTGTAAACCTTTCCCGACTGTTCCCGATAGCGGTCGGGGTGACCGTCGAGGAAGATGGCGTGGGGACAAAGCTTGTATGCCGTGCGCAGAGGCATGGCGGAATGGACGCCGAACTTGCGGGCCTCGTAGGAGGCCGCCGAGACCACGCCACGCTCGTTGGGGCGGCCTCCGACCACCACCGCCTTTCCCTTAAGCGAGGGGTCATAGAGCTCTTCGACCGAGACGAAGAAGGCGTCCATGTCCACGTGGAAGATGGTGCGCTGCACCCTTGTAAAGTACAGAGTACAGAGTGCGGAGTACAGGGGGATCGCCCTGCCGTTGAAGGCGTGCCCTTCCGCCCTCGTGTAACATAGTCCGGCTTGCGGGGAGCGGCCGGGAACGGCCGTGTCTGTGGGAAAGCGGGGGTGTGATTGTACGAAAAAGACCAGACCAAGCCGATCCTGCCTGGCCAGGGGGCGTCCGATTACGAGCGGTATCTGAGGACCGACGACCTGTTGGCGTTGCAGAAACCGCGGGAGGAGATGCTCCACCCCGATGAGCTGACCTTCCAGGTCACGCACCAAAGCTCGGAGCTGCTGATGAAGGCGGCGGCGTGGGAATTGGAACGGGCGCGGGAGTACGTCGAGCAGGGCGACTACGGGAATGCGTCGCGGCTTATCCGGCGGTCGAACCGGGAGCTCGACTTCCCCATCGACATGCTGCACATCCTGGAGACCATCACACCCTACGAGTACCACGTGATCCGCGCCGGGCTGGGGCACGGCAGCGGGCTGGACTCGCCGGGATTCGTGGCCCTGCTGCACATCGGGCCGCGGCTGGGAGAGGCGTTCTTCGCCGAATTGGCGAAGGCCGGGCTGAGCCCGGATGAGCTGTACCGGCGTCACGCCGAGTTCTTCGGCCTCCATGAGCTCGCCGAGCAACTGCTGGAATTCGATTCCCGTATGCAGCTCTTCCGCTACAAGCATCTGAAGCTGGCGCAGCGGATCATCGGCGGGCAGGTGGTCGGCACCATGGGAACGCCGGTGGAGATCCTGAAGCAGCGGATGGAGCACGGAGTGCTGTACAAGCCGCTGTGGGACGTGCGCAACGAGATCACGGCGAAGATGAATGCCGCGCTGGAGAAAGAGACCCAGGGACATGGCTGATCGCCGGGATCGCCGTGATTCGCCGAGATCGCCGTCATCAAGACCGGACCAAGGAAGAGGAATGAAGCTCGTAACCTTTGAAGATGTCTTGAAACGACGACGGATTGGTGTGCGTGCACCGGGCGGCGAGATCGTGGACCTGACCGCCGCCTATGCCTTTTATCTCAGGGACGTGGAGAAGAGGCAGGACGCAGCGCAGGCGGCGGAGAAGCACGTTCCACCCAACATGCGGAAGCTGTTCATGGAAGGGGCGGTCGAGGACGCCCGCAAGGCTTTCGACTACGCCGTCCGGCAAGGGCCGGAGGCACGGGGTCCCGTGGGCGAGCGCATCTTCTATCCGGCGAAAGAGGTCACGATCAAGGCGCCCATCATCCCGCGCAAGTTCTTCCATACCGCGGGCAACTTCCGCGAGCACCACGAAGAGGCGCAGAAGGCCGGCTTTTCGCATCCGGTGCTGCCGTGGATCGTCTTCTTCCAGAACATCGACGCCATCGTGGGGCCGGACGAGCCGGTGGTCTATCCATCGCACCTGACCCAGGAGGTGGATTACGAGCTGGAGCTGGCGGTGGTGATCGGAAAAACCGGCAAACATTTCACGGAGCAGGAAGCGCCCGACTACATCGCTGGCTACGTCATCTTCAACGACGTGACGGCGCGGGACATCCAGCGCCGGGAGATGAAATCAGGTGTCTTCAGTTTTTGCAAAGGTATCGACACGTTCTGCCCACTGGGGCCGCACATCGTCACCGCCGACGAGATCCCGGACCCGCACAACCTGGCGATGGAACTGCGGGTGAATGGCGAGGTGCGCCAGCGTTCGCATTCCTCCAAGATGGCGGTGAAGATCCCGCAGATCATCGCGCATTATTCGGCGATGGGCTATAGCGCGGGCGACGTGCTCTCGACTGGAACGGTGTCAGGGGTAGCGGCGTTCAGCGGCGATCCCAAGGCCTGGTACCTGAAGCCGGGCGACGTCATGGAGTGCGAGATCGAGAAGATCGGCGTGCTGCGCAACCCGGTGATCTCGTGGGAGGAGGCACACGGCGGGCCTCCGCCCAAGGTCGCGAGGGCGACATCCTGATATGACGGGCAAGATCTGGACCAGCGAACTGAACCGCAGGCCGGGGGTGCGGCCGGAGTTCGCCTATACCGGCCCAGTGCGGTTCTACGATACGAC
The DNA here is from genome assembly GCA_035543055.1 of Terriglobales bacterium. Classification (NCBI taxonomy): domain Bacteria; kingdom Pseudomonadati; phylum Acidobacteriota; class Terriglobia; order Terriglobales; species Terriglobales bacterium. The sequence goes on from DATKKJ010000036.1 coordinate 13,941, forward strand.
GCTGCGCGACGGCGAACAGACCGTGGGTGTGGTGCTTACGCCGCAGCAGAAGCTGGAGATCGCCCGCAAGCTGGATGAGCTGGGGGTCGGCCGCATCGAGGCCGGGTTCCCGCGAGTCTCGGCCGACGACGCGGAAGCCATTCGCCTGGTCTCGCAAGCCGGGCTGAAAGCTGAGGTGTGGGGCTTTGCGCGGGCGGTGACTGCCGACGTCGAGGAGCTGATCAAGCTTGGGGTCAAAGCGACGGTCATCGAAGCCCCGACCAGCGACCTGAAGCTCAACGCCTACGGCATCGGGCGCGAGCAGGTGCTGGAGCGGGTGGGCAATGCCATCCGCTTCGCGAAGAAACATGACATCCGTGTCGCGTTCTTCGCGGTCGATAGCACCCGGGCGGAACCGGAATTCTTGCGCCAGGCATACTCCAGGGCGATCGAGGCGGGCGCCAGCGAGATCGTGGTGGTGGACACCATCGGGGTGTGCGGGCCGGAGGCGGTGTTCCACCTGGTGAGCCAAGTGCGCTCGTGGGTGGGGCCGGAGATGCCCATTCACTTCCACGGACATAATGATTTCGGCATGGCGACGGCGAGCGCGGTGGCAGCAGTGCGCGCGGGCGCCAGTTGGATCCAGGGGACGGTCAACGGGATGGGCGAACGGGCGGGGAATGCCGACCTCGCGGAGGTCGCGCTGGCTCTGCAGTGCGTCTACGACGTGCCCGTTGAATTGAATCTGGCCAAGGCGCGGGAGGTCTCGGAGACGGTGCGCCGGCTGGCCGGATATCAGCTCGAGCCGTGGAAGCCGGTGGTCGGCGAGACGCTCTTCATGCGCGAGAGCGGCGCCGTCGCCACTCAGTTCCACATCCCCGAAGCCATCGAACCCTATTCCTCGGAGCTAGTGCAGGCGAGGCGTGAGCTGGTGCTGGGCAAGAAGAGCGGGCTGGATTCCATTGAGATCAAGGCGAAGGAGCTGGGGCTGCACGTCGCGCCGGAGCAGCGTCCAGCATTGCTGGCGGCAGTAAAGCAGCGCGGCATCGAGAAGCGGGGGCTGGTGACGGACGAGGAATTTCGAGAGATGGTCGGCCGTCTCGGGGCGAGAAGCTAGCGCCCTCCTCGACCAGAACCGCTCAGCTGGCGATGTCGGAGCGGGCGCGGCGGGCGTACTCCAGTTGCACTCCCAGACATTTCGGACACACGCCATGGGAGAAGCGCGCGGGTGAGTACTTGGTGACGAATTCTTCCAGGGGCATCCATCCCCCCTTGCCGCGGCCTTTGCGGGCGTCGTCGCGGACCGAGCCGCAGACGGCGCAGGTGGGTAGGATGGATTCGTAGAGCTCCAGGCGCTGATGGAAACGGCGGCTGCGTTCCACCAGCATCAGCACCATGCTGACGGTCATCATGGTCTCGCAAGCGCCGTCGAGCAGAAAGAGGTCCTGGCGGAACAGGCTGAATCTCTCCCAGCCGCCGATCAGGACGGCATTCCACGCTTCGATCGCCTTCACCACCGCAAATGCGGCACAGGACCAGGTGACCAGGCGGGCTCCCCGCGATCGCTCGTAGTGCAAGTAACGAGCCACCATGAAGGCGCCGTAGAGGTAGGCCGCCCCCTCGGCCGAGGAACGAGCCAAGGAACGAACGGCGTAACTCAGGCGGACATCACCACGCAACAGGAAGGAACAGAGGAAGACCAGCAGGCCCATCCAGATGGCGCCCATCAGATACACCTGGCGCAGCTTGGGCCCGGGCCTCCCCCGGAGGCGCAGTGACAGGGCGCCCATGAAAAGAGAGGCGACCTGCAGGAAGGTCAGCAGCAGCGAAATGCAGATCAGAAGCCACTTCGCGGGTTCCCGGGAGAGGTTACGGTCGAGCGCGAACCAGGAGCAGGCGAGCGCCATGCCAAAGAAGATCCAGGCCCTCATCCAGAATGCGAAGAAGGCGGTGGCGGCGTACATCTTGAGGAGCACCATCAGGGCGACCAGGAAGGCGGTCAGGGACAGTTGCCAGAGGATCCAAAGGCGCAGCGAGTCAAGCATGGAGGCACTCGCGAATCCAGCCGCACTCTGTGTGCCAAAGCAGAAGCGGTAAGCGGCTGCTGCCATAGGACTTGAGTGCCGACTGCGAGAATCGGTCGGGCCAAAACCGGACTTCGACGCGTTGCTGGTGCCGAAATGGGGCTCAGCGGCCCTGGCCGACGCCGTACGGGCGGAAGTGAGGCAGGACCGCTTCTCCGAACAGGCGCGCCTGCTCTTCGCGGTTCTCGCCCCAGATCTCGAGCAGGATATTGGTGCAACCGGCCTGGCGGTATTCTTCAATGCGCCGGATACACTCCTCGGGCGTGCCGGCGATGGCGCAGGCCTTATCGAGGATGGAGTCGGTGACGGCCTGGGCGGCGGCCTTGCGCCCGCCGCGTTCCATGGCGTCGGCGATGGGCTGGAGCTCTTCGAAGGTCAGGTTGGCGCTTTGCAGCAGCACGTCGGCCGAGCCCTTGATGTTCTGCACCTTGTTAGCCAGGTACATGGCGGCCATCTCACGAGCGCCTTCCTTCCCCCTCTTTGAGTCGCGGTCGATCGACCCTACGATGACCGAGCCGAGGTCGAGCGCGCTGGGATCGCGGCCGGCCTTGCGCGCGCCTTCTTCCATGTTCTGGCGGGAATAGCGCACGAAAGCCGGCGTCGTGATGCTGGCGGTAAGCAGGCCGTCGGAAGCCGGGTGGGAGCCGGCCAACTTCTGAAGCACCGGACCGGTCCCGGCAACGTACATGGGGATGCGCTCGCGGCGCACGTGGGCGTCCGCCTTCAGTGCTGGTGCGTAGGCCTGGAAAGCCTTGCCGTCGTACTTCACCTCGCGGCCATCGAGCACCTCCTTCACGATGTCGAGGCTTTCCCGCATGACGATGGCTGGGCCGACCTCTTTTCCCTTCTCTCCCTCTCCGATCTCCTTCATGAAGATCTTGGAGGCGCCCAGGCCAAGAATGAAGCGGCTCGGGCCGGCAGCGTCCTGGAGGACGCGGGCTTCCATGGCGATCTGTACCGGATGGCGGGTGTAGGGCGAGATGATGCCCCAGCCGATGGCGATCCGCTTCGTTTCGTGCGCGATGACGGCGGTCATGGCGGTGGAGGAGCGCGCTTCCATGCCGTGCTTGCGCCACCACGGGTAGGCTTCGGCCAGCCAGAAGATGTCGAAGCCGGCGGCGTCGCAAGCCTTGGCCATGCGCACGGTCTGGTCCAGCGGCTCCATGCTCAGTTGCAGAACGCCGATACGGAAGGGGACGGGCATCTTCTCCTCAGGGGCTAAAGCCCAAATCTCTACTGGCCTGAACGGCGCGGCTAAAGCCGCGCCACAACAAACCATCGCAACAGATCAGGGGTCGGTGAATGAATGCTCCAAACCTTTGATCAACTGCCACACAGCTTTATTCAGCGGCGTGGGGACACGCAGCTTCTCGCCCCACTGCACGATGGCGCCATTCATGAAGTCGACTTCGGTCTGCCGCCCGGCCTCCACGTCCTGGAGCATGCTGGCCTTGTGCTTGCCGGGGGCATTGGCTCCCTTCTGCACGAGAGCACGCGGGTCGCCATGCAGGGTGATGTCCTGAGCGCGGGCCACGGCTTCGCCTTCACGGATCAGCGCTTCGAAGAGATCGCCGGTCGGGCCAAGGCGCGTCGCCGCGCCATGATGCAGCCGAGTGAGCGCACCCACCGGATTGGTAGCGGCGTTGAAGATGAGCTTGGTCCATTGGGCGCCGCGAGCGTCGTGCAGCACGATGGTGTTCATGCCGGAGCGGGTCATCAGGGCGCCCAGTTGCTCCACCAGGTCCATGGGCGTGCCGCTGGGCTCGAAGGGGCCGATCCAGGTGTCGCCCTTGATGTCGTAGCCGACATGCCCGGGCTCGATCAGGTGGCCAGCGGGGAAAGTGGTGCCGCGAATCACGTAGCGAACGTGCTCGGCGATCAGCTCCTCGTTCCCTACCCCGTTCTGCACCGAGCACACTGCGCTGTTGCCATCGAAGACCCGTGCGACCTGCTTGATAGCAGTGGCGGTGTGGATGGCCTTGGTGGCCACGATGCCGAAATCACAGCGCGGGATCCCGGCCGGGTCAGAGGAGGCGCGAAGGCGCGCTGTGAAGTCTTCGGCGCCGCTGACGCAAAGGCCCGAGCGGTTGATGGCGTCCACGTGCGGCTGGCTGACGTCGTAGGCCCAGACTTCGACGCCGTCGAGACGCGCCAGGTGCGCGGCGAAGAGACTCCCCACTGCTCCGCAACCGACGACACAGATTCTCATAAGTACTCGGTACTCAGTTAACTTCTCCTAGTGCGAGTGGTTCCCTCTTCCTGAGGAGCCCGCTCGCTGCCATCGAAAAACTTCCATTCGATGCTGCTCAGGTTTTCGCCTTCCTTGCGGCCCACGCGGAAGGTGTCCTGGGTGTAAAGACAGACAGCGCCATCCTGATCCACTACTTGAGGATGCAGGGAAAAGGTCATGTTTTCCTTGAGCTCAATGCTGGTGTTGGCGCCGATCGCCGGATGCTCGATCATGGTGAGCCCGATGGAGTGCCCCGAAAGATGTCCCAGGGAGAAGCCGTGGCGGGCGAAGGTATCGGCGACCGCCTGGTGCACGGTGGAAGCCAGTTCTCCCTCGCACAGGAGGAGTCGCGCCGCCTCCATGGCTTCTGGGTACGCCGCCTTCATCCGGCGAGTGCGCTCGCTCGGCTTGCCCTGGATGAGTGGACGCGAGAATTCGACCCAGTAACCGGTCGCATCGGTGATCTCCAGGGAATAGAGCAAGAGGTCGTCGGGGCCGACGATGCGGTGGCCGGGGACCTTGAAGGCGGCTTCCGCTTCACCGTTGGCCCCGGAGAGCAGGATGTTCATCATGCGCGGGCCGGCGCCGCGAGCGAAGAAGCACTCGACCGCCGGAGCCATGATCTCGGCCTCGGAGCGTCCCGGACGGTAGGCCTTGACCAGGGCCCAGAAACCTTCCTCGATGATGTCCATGGCCTCGCGCACCTGAACGAGTTCTTCTTCGCTCTTCACCGCGCGCGCCATGTCGAAGTGGAAGTCGAAGGGGAGCCACTCCGCGCTTCCCTGCACCAGCTCGCGGAAGTCGCGCACCGGCATGATGTGGTCGAGTCCATAGACGCCCACGCGCTTCCACTTCTTGTCGTCGGCTTTCTCGCGGAGCCAGCGGCCCGGCAGGTCGGGCCAGACCTGGTTGCGCACCCAGGGCTTCTTCTTGTCGCCGATCCAGCGGGCCTCGCGGGGGAAGATGAGCGTGGGTTCGCCCTCCATCGGCAGCAGGACGTAAGCATAACGATGGACGATCTCGAAGCCGGAGACGTAGCGGACCGCGCCTTCAAAGCCGGCGTACTGGTTGCCGCACACCAGCAGCGCGTCCACGTTCTGCTTCTCCATGGTGGAGCGCAGAACCCGGTAGCGGCGGGCGATCTCGGCTTGCGATGGGAACATCAGGGCCTACGATTCCACCCCGCAGATCTCGGCTGCGGCCAGGGCGTATACCTTGGTGATGTCCACCAGTGTCTGGATGGCGACCTTCTCGCCGTCGGCATCGCGCGGGCCGCTGGACGGGCCGTAATTCAGCGTCGGGATGCCGTAGCGCGACAGCACCGAGGCGTCGGAGCACCACAGGACGGTGTCACGCTGCGGCGCGCGGCCCAGCACCCGCTTGTGGCAGGACTCCACGGCTTTCACCATCTCGTGGTCCGGGCTGATGCTCGCCCCGGGCACGGAGACGTAACTCTCGAACTCGATGCCGTGATCGGGAAATCTCTTCTGCAGCTGGCGGACGAGATCGCGAAGCTGATGGCGCGCTTCGGTCATCGGCATCCGCGGCGGCACACGGACATCGAGGAACAAGTCCGCCGTGGGTGGCGTCCGGCTGGCGCGCCAGGGGTCGCCGGCGCGCAGGCTGCCCAGGTTGATAATGCCGCGGTGCCCGCCGAAAGCGGTCTTCTTCGCCCAGTCCTCGGCGAACTTCAGCACCTCGCCCATGACGTCGTGCATGCGGCGGAGGGCGTTCTGGTTCTCGCGGCCCTCGGCGAAGGCGGTGTGCACGTACGGTCCCTTGGTCGTGAAGCGCACCCACAAGGAACCGCTGTGCTCGAGCACCAGCTTCATGTCGGTGGGTTCGCCCAGGATGCACATGTCGGGCAGGATGCCGTGGTTCACCAGGTAGTGCGAGCCGGCGCCATACCCGCGGTATTGCCGGCCGCGGTACTCGCCCCACTGCGACTTCTCGATCTCGCCGGCAACGCAGCCGATGATGACGTCGCCGGTAAGCTTAAACCCCGCCTGCATCAGAGCCTTGACGGCGTGGGTGTAGCAGACCAGCGCGCCCTTCATGTTGTAGATCCCGAGGCCATAAATGTAACCGTCGCGCACAATGGCGTGCGGCTTGTATCCGATGCCGGGCAGGAAGGATTCTTTGCCGGTGTTGGAGGTATCCATGTGTCCGTTGAACATGAGATTCTTGCCCCGGCCATGGCCCTCCCAGCGCGCGATCACGTTGGCCCGCCCCTCCTCGACCTCCTGCCAGGTCACGTTGAGTCCGAGTTCGTCGAAGGCGCGGCGCATGTACTCGGCCATGGCGAGTTCCTCGCCGGTGGGGCTGGCGATATCCACGACATCGCAGGACATCTTCACAATGTCGGCTTCGCGGACTTCGGCGAGGATGCGATTCACCTGCCGGGGAGTGAGCGCTTTCTGTTGTGCGGCCTTGGGCATTCGTCTTTTCACAAGTCAGGTTGAGTGAGTCTTACTGAGAATGCGGAAGTCGTCAGGATAGCGGCAGAGCTTCTCGTTGCCGTCCTTTTTCAGCAGGAAATTGTCCTCCAGGCGCAAGCCACCGCCTCCGGGCCAGTAGATCCCGGGCTCGATGGCCAGCACCATGCCCTGCCTCATGGTGCCTTTGCCGGCCTGGTGCGCGTACGGCGGTTCGTGGGCCCGCGCCCCCACGCCGTGGCAGACCGGGTGCGACGGCTGACCCGGATAGCCTCCTTCGGCGATGCGGGCGCGGATCGTGCGGTCGAGCTCGGGGAACTCCGCTCCGTCCTTGGCATAGGCAATCGCCTCATTGAACACCTTCAACAGGAGGTCCAGGAGCTGGTTGTATTCCTTCGTCAGCTCGCCGATGCAGACGTTCTTGGTCAGATCGTTCCAGTATCCGTCCACGCAGACCCATATCTCGAACAGGGTCGGCTCGTGTTCGACAACGGGGCGGTCGCGAGTGGCGGTAAAGGTCGCGATGCCCTTGCCCGACCACACCAGGGTAAACGCGCGGGCCATCTCCACCTTGCCCTTGTAGCCGACGCCGGTGCCGTGGACGTAGCCTTCGAAGAGCGCAGCCACTTCGCTCTCCTTCATCCCGGACCTCATGCGCTCGCGAGTGTGGTCCATGGCCTCGGCGGCCAGTTCGTTGGCCAGGCGCATGCGTTCGATCTCCTGGTCGGTCTTGATGGCGCGGGCGTCCACCAAGAGCGGCGTGGCATCCGCCACCTGCCCCATCTTGGCACGGAAGGTGTCGAAGTAGGTCTGGGAATAGACAGTGGGCTCGCCTACCATGCGGTCGGCGGACTGAGTGCCCTGGGTCAGCTCCATGCCGACCTTATCGGTCCAACCGTTCTTGCGCAGGACCTCCACGCACAGGTCCACGCAGCGGAAGTTCGGGGGCCGGGGGTCCTTTTCGTCATATCCCTTGAAGAGCTGGATGTTCTTCGTCCAGGCGGTGCGCTCGGCATCGGCAAGCTGGGGCTCGATGACGCACAGCACCGGGTCGCCTTCGCGTGGGAAGACGACCGCATCGTATCCCTTCATGCACCAGTAATTCGTCAGATAGAGGACGTTGTCGGGGGCGCGGCAGACGAGAGCCGACAGGTCCTGCTCCTTCATGAGAGAGTGGACGCGCGCCAGCTTCAGGCGATCGACGGGCCAGGAGGAGGTCGTGGGTGTCATTTGGCCACCCGGTAGCTGTCGAGAGCGTGCTTGGCTGCGGTCTTGCGAGCGTCGCTCTCCCATTCCCAGGAGAGTTCCCTGCCCTTGATGAGCTGGTACATTGCAGTGTGCCGGGGTGCGGGCACGCCGAGGCGCACAGCCTCGCGGGCGATGGCGCCGCAGAGGAAGTCGATCTCGGTGGGCTGGCGGTGGCGGACGTCATAGAGCATCGAGGTCGGATGGTCGGTCTGGCAGCCGATGCGGTTCATCTCCCAGGGGTCGTCCTGCAGCCGAATCCCGGCGGCGGCGGCCACGCTCTTGCCCTCCTCGATCAGCTCTTTCATCAAGTCGCCGACGAACCCTTCGGCAAACTCGCGGCAGTGCGGCAGGTCGGTCAGCGCCGATACGGCGTTGACCGACGCGTTGAAGATCAGCTTTGACCACTGCGCCGGGCGGCAATCCTCGAGCGCCTCGGCTTTGAGGCCGCCGGCAACGATCAGGTCGGCCGCCTCCTTCACCGTGGAGAAGGGTGTGCCGGTCGGTTCGAAGGGGCCGAGCCAGGTGGGAGTGTCGAGCTCGTATTGCACATGGCTGTCGCTGTGCCGCGTGCCGCTCATGAAGGTGCAGGCCCGGATGATCTTGCCGCGGGTGAGCGCCGCCAGGATCTCTTCGCTGCCCAGTCCATTCTGCGCCGAGATGATCGCGCCGCCGTCGAACAGGTGGCCGACCGGCCGGAACGCCTCCGCGGCCTGCGTCGCCTTGGTGGCGACGATGCCCAGATCGAAGTGTGGCAGGCGGTCGGGGCGGGTTTCCGCGTTCACCTGCACGGTGAAATCGTGCGTCCCGGAGACGCGCAGGCCGCGCTCGTCGAGCGCGTGGGCGTGCTCCTCCCGGCGCACCAGGCACCACACTTCGGCCACGCGCGCCAGGTGCGCGGCATACAAGCTGCCGATGGCGCCCGCGCCGACGATGCAGACCTTCTTCATCATGCGGTCGCCCGCCTCGCGATCTTGACGTTCTGATATCTCTGCCCGGTACGGGCCCGTTGCAGCGCGTGAAACAGGCTGCTGCCGGTGTTATGCGAATCGTCGATGATGATGCCCTGGTCGTAAAGCGCGTCCTGGAGCGCGGCCGAGATGGCGTGGATGGGCGCGGCGCCGCCTTCGCCCATCCCCTTGGCGCCGCTGTAGGTGTGGGGCGACGGCGTCTCGATGGTCCCGTACTTGATGAGCGGCATATTCATGGCGGTGATGGGCGTGTAGTCGCTGAAGGTGCCGGTCAGCAGGTTGCCGGACTCGTCGTAGGCACAGGTCTCCATCAGGGCGGCGCCGATGCCATGGGCCGTTGCCCCGTGCACCTGACCCTCCACTATTAGCGGGTTGATGACTGTGCCGCAGTCGTCGATGGCAACGTAGTCGAGGATGGCGGGCACGCAGGTGTCGCGATCGACTTCCATGACCGCGATGTGCAATTGGGACGAGTAGGTCAGCGTGAGGTTGCCGAACTTGGTCTTGACGTCGGGCAGCTTGAAGGGCGCGCGCCAGATGTAGCGGCAATTCAGCGTGAGCTCGTAAAGCTCCTCGGGCAGGATGGCCGAGTTGGTGTTCACGATGTTGGCCAGACCGATATAGGGGATCATCTTCTCGGTGCCGCGTACGCGGACCAGACCACCCTGCTCGTTGTATCCCAGCTCCAAGTCATCCTCTTTCGCCTGCAGCGCAAAGGCAGCCAACTTCAGGATCTCCTTCTTCAGCTTCTGCGCGGCGCCATGGACCGCGGACAGGCCGGAGACCGCGAACTGGCTGGCATAGGTGCCGGTAAAACCGGTGTGGACGTTGCGGTCGGTGTCGAAGCCGGCGCGCACCGTGACCTGGTCGGGATGGATGTTGAGCACATCGGCGACCACCTGCGACGCCACCGTTTCGTGTCCCTGGCCTTGCGGCACGGAGCCCACCGCGACCACCACTTCTCCGAACATATCGAGCTTGACGTTGGCGGCCTGGGAATTACCGCTGAAGGGCGCATCCGGGTTGACGATGCGTGATTGGCCGAAGTTGTTGGTGCCGGAATCGAGCGTGGTACCGATGCCGATGCCGATCATCCGGCCTTCTTTTTTCGCCTCGGCCTGGCGCTTGCGCCAGCCATCGTAGTCGATGAGTTTCTTGGCCAGCGCCAGCATGCCGGGATAATTCCCCGAGTCGTAAACGCAGCCGTTGGGCGTGGTGTAGGGGAATTCGCCAGGTTGGATGTAGTTGCGCAGGCGCATCTCGTCGGCGGGAATGCCGAGCTCGTGGGCGCAGATGTCCACACAGCGCTCCAGGAACCAGAGGTGCTGCATGCGGGAGTATCCGCGGTTGGGGCCGACCGGCGTCTTGTTGGTCACCACCTGGGTGAACTCGATGCGGGCGTTCTTGAAGCGATAGGTGGCGGGAAAGACCTGCGACCAGATCACCGCGCCCAGCGGTTCGTAGCGCGGAAAGGCGCCGCAGTCGTCGAGGTGCTTGGAGGCGACGGCGGTGATCACGCCCTTTTCGTCGAGCGCGATGCGGGTATCACGGAAGGTGCGTTCGTTGCCGTGGGCGCTGGAGTTCATGTGCTCGGAGCGGGTCTCGCACCACTTGATCCAGCGTCCGCCGGCCTTGCGCGAGGCCAGCGCCGCGATCGCCATCTGCGGATAGTTGTTGATCTTGATGCCGAAGCTGCCGCCGATGTCGAAGGTCTCGACCCGGATCTGGTCGATGTGGACGCCCAACGCGGGCGCCAGCAGCTGCATGCCGATGGTGGGGAAGGAATTATTGCATTGGAAATAGATGCGGTCTTCCTTGACGTCCCACTTGGCGATGATGACGTTGTTCTCCAGCGGGGTGGAGGAGAAGCGGTGGAAGTGCATGCGGTCGATCTCGACCACGTGGGCGGCTTCGCGGAAGGCCTTGTCCACGTCGCCGAACTCCCAGGCGCCGTTCCAGATCACGTTGGAGCCCGCCTCTTCGTGCACGACGCTCTTGTCGGTGGCGGCGAACTCAGCGTCGATCACCGGCTGCAGCGGCGTGTACTCGACTTGCACGAGCTCGGCTGCGTCTTCGGCGACGTAGCGCGACTCGGCCACGATGGCGGCCACGGGCTCGCCCTGGTAGCGCACCTTGCCTCGGGCCATGGGCAAGTCCTGGATCCTGCCGCAAACGCCGGGGCCGATCTCCATGAAGGGCGAACACAGGCCCGCGCCGAGCTCCTCCCCGGTCAGGGTGCAGATGACGCCGGGCAAAGCGGCCGCCGCCGAGACGTCAACCCGGTCGATGCGAGCGTGGGCGTAAGGTGAGCGCGCCAGCCGCATGTGGAGGCAGCGTTCGGGCTTCAAGTCGTCGATGAACTTGCCCCGGCCGCGCACCAGGCGCGCTTCTTCCTTGCGCTTGAGCGGCTTGCCGACCCAGTGTTCCTTTTCCTTACCCACGAACTCTCCCGAAGCAGGTCCCTCACGGCTAAAGCCGTTCGGGATGACATCAAGCCAGTGCCGATTGCAGGCCGTCAATCAGTTTCTGCACGTTCTTCTTCGCCAGTGGCTCCAGCAGCCCGCCGGCCAGCGAAGTGAGGCGGCCGAAGACCTGGGCCTCGCCCGCCCATGCCACCTTGGTCCCATCGGGCGCTTCGGCCAAGTCAAAGCCCGCAACCAGGGTGGTGCCTCCGCCGGCGACATCGCCTTTGCCTTCGTATTTTGCCCGCCGGGGCCGCTCGGCCTCCGCCAGGCGCATCTTCACGTCCGCCGTGCCCTTGATGTAGGAAACGCCGACGTTCACCTTGATCGTGAAGTTCTGCGGGTCCTGCACGCTGAGCCCGCGGAACTCAGGCATCAGCGGCCCGAAGCGGTTGGGGTCGGTGAGGAAGTCGAACACCTCCTCCGGACGTTTCTTCACGGTGAATTCCCCGCCGAATCTAATCGCCATGCTGGCTCGCCCTCGTGGCTGCGGCCGCATCGGCGACCGCCTTGAAGATGTTCTGGTATCCGGTGCAGCGGCACGTGTTCCCGGCAATACCCTTGCGGATGTCCTTGTCGCTCGGCCGCGGGTTGCGGGAGAGCAGATAGGCGCCGGAGATCAGCATGCCGGGAGTGCAGTAGCCGCATTGCAGGCCGTGGTCGTTGATGAAGGCCTGTTGCAAGGGATGCAGGTGCCCGTCCGTAGTCAATCCCTCGACGGTGGTGATCTCGGCGCCGTCGGCTTGCACCGCGAACATGGTGCACGACTTCACCGTGACTCCGTTGAACAGGACGGTGCAGGCGCCGCAATAGGTGGTGTCGCACCCCACGTGGGTGCCGGTGAGATCGAATTCATCACGCAGCAATTCGACCAGGAGCAGGCGGGGCTCGACGCTGGCGGAATACTCATTGCCATTGACCCTAAGCTTGATGGCGACGGGCTGGGGCTCAGGCATAAAGGTGGCCCCCTTCGACGCCATCGCCACGGGCGCGTCGATCGGCGAGCTGGATCGCGCGCCGGGTCAACGCCGCGACCAGTTGGCGCTTGTACTCCGCACTGCCCCGCATATCCGGCTGCGGGTCCGCCGCGGCGCGTGCCGCCTCCGCCGCGGCCCCGATGGCTTTCGGGCCCACCGCCTGGCCGCGAAGTGCGTTCTCCGCTTCACGGGCACGGATCGGGGTCAGCCCAACGGCGCTGAGCACGATGGCAACATCGCTGCACACGCCGTCCTGCAACGCGAGTTGCACGCCCACGGCGGCACTGGGATAGACGGGCGCAGCGCGCTTGAAGGCCAGATAGCAGCCTCCGGAGCTCTTGGGCGGCACCTTGACCACGATCTCGCTGATCAGCTCGTCGTGCGCCAGCACGGTGGTGTAGGCATCGGTGATGAACTCCGGCAGGGGCACGGTGCGATCGCCGCGCGGGCTGACGCAACGCACCTCGGTGGCGAGTGTCAGCAGGCACGCCGCCCAGTCACCGCTGGGATCGGCTTCGGCGACGGAACCGCCGATCGTCCCCCGGTTGCGCACCTGGACATCGGCGATCCCGGCGGCGCAGTCGTGCAGGATGGGGATCGCCGCTGCCGCCGGTGAATCTTCGATCTCGGCGTGGCGGGTCAGGGCGCCGAAATGGAGGGTCCCGTTCTGCTGCTTGATGAAGGAAGTACCCGGGATGAAGTTCAGGTCCACCAGGTGGGCCGGGTTGGCGAAGCGAAGCTTCATCAGCGGGATGAGGCTTTGCCCTCCGGCCAGCAGCTTGGCTTCGTCGCCCAGGCTGGCCAGCATGCTCGTCGCTTCCTTCAGCGAACTGGCGCGGTGGTACTGGAATGCGCGCGGATACATAGTCCCCTGTTTGCCCCCATCCCCGGCGAGCGGGCAGCCATTCTAATCCAGACGACGGTTACTGCGCCCGCGAGAACCGGCGGCCAAACCCGGGCTCGGCCGCTCCGCAACCTGCCGACAGAAAGCAGTCCGTGTAAAATAAGCGCCCCCATGGGTGCGCCAACTTGCCAGGCCGGGTCGATGGCTCGATTGCTTGCGGACATCTCCCAGGGTCTTCCCGTCGGTCGGAGAGCGGCATTCCAGTTGATCAATTGTGCTGACGAAGACCTTCCCGCCTTACTCGCGGCTGCACGGACTCTGAAGGAGAGGTTCCGTCCCGGGGTGGTCACGTACTCGCGCAAGGTCTTCCTGCCGCTGACCAATCTGTGCCGTGACTATTGCCGATACTGCGCGTTTCGCAAAGATCCTGGGCAAGTGGGCGCACATACGATGACCCCGGACGAGGTCCTGGCAATCGCGCGCGCCGGTGAGAAGCTCGGATGCCGCGAGGCACTCTTCAGCCTGGGCGACAAGCCGGAGTTGCTGTTCCCCGAAATGCGCGCCACCCTCGAGCATCTTGGTTACAAATCCACGCTGCACTATCTGGAAGCGATGTGTGCGCTGGTGTTGCGCGAGACCCGGCTGCTGCCCCACGCCAATCCGGGCCTGATGAGCGGGGAATGGATCGAGCGCCTGGCGCGATACTGTCCCAGCCTTGGCCTGATGGTGGAGACAACGGCGGAGGCGCTCCTGCGTCCCGGCGGAGCACACGACCAGGCGCCCGACAAGGTGCCCGCGAGGCGCTTCCAAGTCCTGGAGGAGGCGGGCAAACGCAGCGTACCCTTCACCACCGGCCTGCTCATCGGCATCGGCGAGACCCGCGAAGACCGCGTGAATACGCTGTTCGCCATCCGCGCTATGCATCAGCGATATGGACATATCCAGGAAGTGATCGTGCAGAATTTTCGCTCGAAGCCCGACACCCCCATGAGCTCCTGGCCGGAGCCCAGCCGCGGCGAGATGCTGCGTACCGTGGCCGTGGCGCGGCTGATCCTGCAGGACATGAACCTGCAGGCTCCGCCCAATTTATCCTCTCCTGACTACTCTGAACTGTTGCAGGCGGGCATCAACGACTGGGGCGGCGTGTCACCGCTCACGCCGGACCACATCAATCCGGAAGCCCCCTGGCCGCAGTTACAGGACCTAGAAGCGCGCACCGCTGAGGCCGGCTGCTGCTTGCGCCATCGGCTGACCGTGTATCCTGAGTTCCTTCCCAAAGTCCTGAGCCGCGGAGGCTTGCTGGCAGAGCGCGTCTCCGCAGCCATCGACGACGAGGGTTACGCGCGGGGAGCAGCGGCATGATCGTTGTCATCACCGGCGGCACCGGGGGCGCAAAGTTCGTCCAGGGCATACAGTCGTGCATGCCGCCTGAAGAGCTGACATGCGTCGTCAATACCGGCGACGACTTGCTTTGCTGGGGACTGCACATCTCTCCCGACCTCGACTCGATCACCTACGCCCTGGCCGGCCTGCTCAGCAAGCAGCGCGGATGGGGCGTGGAGGGCGACACCTTCGAGTGCCTGGAGGTGATGAAAAGGCTGGGAGCGCCCGCCTGGTTCCAGCTCGGCGACCGAGACCTGGCGCTGCACATCAGCCGCACCGCGATGCTCGCGGCCGGCAAGACACTGAGCGCGGCCACGGCTGCGATCGCCGGCTCATTCGGCATCCGCTCGCGCATCCTGCCGATGGCAGACGCGCGGGTCGAGACCCGCATTGCCACCGACCACCGCGAGCTGAGCTTCCAAGAGTACTTTGTGCGCGAACGTTACCAGGTGCCGGTGCACGCGGTGCGGTTCGAGGGCGCGGCGACGTCCAAGGCTGCGCCCGGTGTCGTGGATGCGATCCTCTCCGCCGACGCCGTGCTCATCGCGCCCAGCAATCCGATCACCAGCATCGGACCGATCCTCGCCATCCCGGCCATCAAGCAGGCACTGCAGGCCACGGCTGCTCCCGTCGGGGCGGTCAGCCCGATCGTCGGTGGGGCAGCGGTCTCCGGTCCCGCCGGCGAGCTTATGGCATTGCGCAGCCTGGAGGTCTCGGGAATGGGGATCGCGGCCGCCTATCGTGACTTCCTGGATGTGCTGGTCCTTGACGAACGAGACGCTCACCTTGTTCCGCTGGCAGAAAAGCTAGGTCTGGGTGTGCTCTGTACTAATTCGCTCATGAAGACTGACGGGGACAAAGCGGCGCTGGCGCAAGCCGCGTTGCAGGCGACTCTGGCTTCGCGGTCGAAACTGAAGCCGGCCGCAGCGGTGCAACGATGATCCTGATCCCGGTCAAAGACCTGCGCGAAGCCAAGCAGCGACTGGGCGAGGTGCTATCGCAGGAACAGCGGACGCTGCTGGCCGAAGCCATGCTGACCGACGTGGTTGAAGCGGTCCTGGGCTGGAAGCAGCATCCACCGGTCGCGCTGGTCACCAGCTATCCCTTCGCCATCAGACTGGCTCGTGACTGCGGCTTCGACGTCATCGAGGACCGTGAGAACCCGGGCGAAACCGGCGCCATCGCCATGGCCACGCGGGTCGCCCTCGAGCGCGGAGCCCGGGAGACTTTGGTCCTGCCCGGCGACATGCCACTGCTCACGACCGCGGAACTGGAAGCGGTCTATGCGGCGGCGCCCCGGCAGGGCGTAGTGCTGGTTCCGTCGGCCGACCGGCGGGGCTCCAACGCCGTCTTGCGCCGTCCCGCCGACCTGATTCCCCTGCGCTTCGGCAATGACAGCTTCGTCCCCCACCTCAACGCCGCCCGCGCCACCGGCAAGCAGGTGGTGGTGCCGGAGTTCGAGGGCATCGGCCTGGACGTCGATACCCCGGCCGACCTCGCGGCGCTGCTCTCGTTGCCTACCCGATCGCGCGCCCAGCTTCTGCTGGAGTGGTGGAAGGTCGCGGAACGCTTGGCCCATGCGCAGAGTGCCTGAGAGCGGCGAGGTGCGGGTGATCCCGGTCCACGGCATGCCCGAGATCGCGCCGGGCTCTGCCCTGCTCGACGAGATCCTGCGTGCCAGCCGGCGTCAACGCAGCCCGCTGCGTGCCGGCGACATCCTGGTGGTGACCCATAAGGTGGTCTCGAAGGCAGAGGGCGGACTGGTCGAGCTGGCGCAGGTAAAGCCGTCGGCGCGCGCCAAAGCCTGGGCCCGGCGATACCCGGTGGACGCCCGCGCGATCGAGCTGGCCTTGCGCGAGGCGGGCCGCATCGTCCGCATGAAAAAAGGCGTGCTCATCACGCAGACCCGAAGCGGCCTGGTCTGTGCCAACAGCGGCGTGGACTTGTCGAATGTGGATGGCGGGAAGTCGGTTGTGCTGCTGCCCCGCAATCCGGACCGCTCCGCCGCGCTTCTGCACCGCGATATAAGAGCGAAGACCGGGCTGCATGTGCCGGTGATCATCACCGACTCCTTCGGCCGGCCGTGGCGCGAGGGGCTGACGGAGGTTGCGATCGGAGTGGCGGGCATGAAGCCGATGCGCGATCTGCGCCGGCGGCGCGATCCGTACGGCTACAAGTTGCGCGTGAGCCTGGAGGCGGTAGCGGATGCGCTGGCCGCAATGGCCGGCGCCGCCTGCGGAAAACTTTCGCGTTGCCCTGCGTGTATCATTCGGGGGTTCTCGTACGAGCGCGGCCGGGGATGCGCAAGCGACCTCGTCCGTCCCTCCGAACGAGACCTGTTCCGATGACCATGAACAGATTCATACCACTGGATCGTTTCTTCGAAGTCGGATGGCAACAGGCCGTTTCCCGCGCGTCGGCGCCGGTGCGTGCCACGTTGGAAAAAGTGCTGTCAGAGGCCGACGGCGGCACGCTGAAGCGTGAGGAGTGCCGGTTGCTGGCTTTTGCCAAAGACGACGATCTGATCGCGCTCCTGGCATGCGCCGACCGCCTGCGTGAGCAGATCGTGGGCGACGTCGTGACCTACGTCGTCAACCGCAACATCAACTTCACCAATGTGTGCTTTGTGGGGTGCAAGTTCTGTGCCTTCGCCGTCGGCCCGCGCGATGCGGATGCGTACTTCCTGAGCCCGGAGGAGGTCGCCATCAAGGCGGTCGAAGCGTGGGAGCGCGGCGCCACGGAGGTCTGTATCCAAGGCGGCCTGCCTCGCAACCTCCATCCCTTCTACTACCGTGACCTGCTGCACGCGGTGAAGACGGCGGTACCGGAAATCCATATCCATGCCTTCTCTCCGATGGAGATCGCGTACGGCGTAGAGCTCACGGGGATGCGCCTGCGCGATTATCTCGCCATGTTGCGAGACAACGGACTCGACACCCTTCCTGGCACGGCGGCGGAGATCCTCGACGATGAAGTCCGCCACGTGCTCTCCGCGAACAAGCTGAGCACGGCGCAGTGGCGCGAGGTGGTCACCACTGCTCACCAGCTCGGTATCCGCAGCACCTCGACCCTGATGTATGGCCACCGCGAGACGCCCGAGCACTGGGTGAACCAGTTGCTGATGCTGCGCGACATCCAGCGCGAGACTGGCGGCTTCACCGAGTTCGTGCCCCTGGGCTTCGTCCACCAGAACACGCTGCTATTTCACCAGGGTCTGTCGCGTGCGGGACCGACCCTCGAGGAGCATTTGAAGATCCATGCTTTGGGCCGCGTGATGCTGGCGGGCGCCATCCCCAACATCCAGGTCTCGTGGGTGAAGCTGAGCCGCGAAATCTCCCAGCTCTGCCTGCGGGCCGGGGCCAACGACTACAGCGGTACGCTAATGGAAGAGAACATATCGCGGCTGGCGGGCGCTACCTCCGGCCAGTATCTCAGCCCGGCGGAGCTGCAGGAGCGTATTCTTGAGCTGGGGCGCATCCCCGCCGAACGCAATACAACGTACACCCGGATCCGGCGTATCCCTGTCGTCCCCGAAGCGGCGCGCGAGGCGCTTCCGGCATGAGAGGTCCGATCGCCATCGTCGGCGGTACCGGACCGGAAGGGCGCGGCTTGGCGCTGCGCTGGGCGCGCGCCGGCAAGCACGTGATTATCGGCTCGCGCGACGCCGAGCGCGCCCGCACCGTCGCCCAGGAGATCTCGACCCTGGCCGGCGACAAGGCGCGCGTCGAAGGCATGGACAACGCATCCGCCGTGAAGACCAGCCGGACGGTGGTGCTGACCATCCCTTTCACCGCACAAGCCGACACGCTGAAGCAGCTCAAGGACAGCTTCGTCCCCGGCGCGGTGGTGGTAGACACCACGGTCCCGCTGGCGGCAGGGATCGGTGGAAAACCGACACGGACGCTGGGCGTCTGGCAGGGATCCGCGGTCCAGGCCACGGCGGAGCTCCTGCCGGAAGGTGTGAAGCTGGCCGCGGCATTCCAGAACATCGGCGCCAAGGCCCTGCTCAGCGACGGGCCGGTGGAGTGTGACGTGATGGTGTGCAGCGACGATCCCCACGCGAAGGAAGTCGCCAGCGAACTGGCCCGCGCCATTCCCGGGGTGCGCGCCATCGACGGCGGCAAACTGGAGAATGCGCGCACCGTCGAGCAACTCACCGCTCTCCTCATCCAGATCAACATGCGCTACAAGAGCCACTCCGCAGGTCTGCGGGTGACGGGCCTCGGCATCCCCGAACCGGAGTACCGGCCCCATACGAAAGGAGCGTCCCATGGCAAAGATCCCGGAAAAGTTCCTTGATCTCTTCAACAAGAAGGCGTTCGGCAGCCTGGGGACCCTCATGCCGGACGGCAGCCCGCAGGTGACGCCAGTCTGGGTGGACTGCGAGGGCGACACCGTGCTGGTGAACACGGCCAAGGGAAGGCAGAAGGACAAGAACATCCAGCGCGACCCGCGAGTGGCGGTCACGCTCATCGATCCCGACAATCCCTACCGGTACGTCGAGATCCGCGGCCGCGTGGTGGAAGCCACCGACAAGGGCGCCAAGGACCACATCGACAAGATGGCCAAGAAATACCTGGGCGTGGACAAGTATCCGTACGCGCAGCCCGGCGAGCAGCGCCTGCTGCTGCGCATCCGGCCGGAGCATGTCAGCAGCATGGGCTGAGTCAGATCTTGATCCGGCCGGTGTAGATGGCAATGCCGACCACGGCGTCCACGCCCATGCGCTCCAGCTCTTCGATCTGCTCCTCGCTATTGATGCCCCCGGCCGCGATCAAAGGCTTGCGCGTGGCCCGGCGAAGGGCACGGACGACATCCATCGGGATCCCCTGCAGCAATCCCTCGCTGTCCACGTGAGTGTAGAGGAACGCGGCGCACCAGGGCTCCAGGGCGCGCATCATCGTTTCCGCGGGTACCGCGGTCGGAGTGCGCCACCCGTGGGTCGTTACCGTCCCCTTTTTCGAATCCACCGCAAAGACCAGATTCTCGACCCCAATGTCGGCCGCAGCTTGCTTTGCGAATTCGATGTTGATCTCGCCGTCGCGGAGCAAGGCCGAACCGAAGATCACCCGCTTTGCGCCGAGCCCCAGTACCTCGCGTGCGCCCTCGATGGAGCGGATGCCGCCCCCGACCTGGCAGGGCAGTCGCTGTGTGAACTGCTTCAGCAGCGTGCGGTTGCTGCCGGTGCCCATGGCGGCATCGAGATCGATCAGTTGGACCAGCGGAAACTTCGAGAACCGCTCGATCCACGGCTCGAAGTCGTCGAATTCCAGCGCCTTCTTCTCGCCCTGCACCAGCTGGACGATGCGCCCGCCCATCAAATCGATGGAAGGGATCAGCACGGCAGCCTCACCGGCACCCCGGCCGCGCGCAGCTCTTCCTTCAGATCGGTGATGCGATTCAGCCCGAAGTGGAAGATGCTGGCGGCGAGCGCGGCATCAGCCCTGCCCCGGGCGAAGACCTCGACGAAATGCTGCGGGCCGCCCGCGCCGCCCGATGCGATGATCGGGATGTTAACCGCCTCTGACACGCGTGACGTCAACTCGCACTCGAAGCCCGCTCCGGTGCCATCGCGGTCCATCGAGGTGAGCAAGATCTCGCCCGCGCCTCGCTGCTCCGCCTCGCGCGCCCATTCCGAGGCGCGGCGGCCGGTCGGCTTGCGTCCGCCGCTGATGTACACCTCGTAGTCGTCGCCGACGCGCTTCGCGTCCACCGCCACGATCACCGCCTGCGAGCCGAAGCGCTCGGCGATGCGCGTGATCAACGAGGGATCGGCGACCGCGGCAGAATTGATCGAGACCTTATCCGCCCCGGCGTCGATGATCCCGGCAGCGTCTTCCAGAGATCGGATGCCGCCTCCGACCGTGAAGGGGATGAACAGCTCGCGCGCTGCGCGGCGCACCGCGTCGATGAGGGTCTTGCGACCCTCGTGCGTCGCCGTGATGTCGAGCAGCACGACCTCATCCGCCCCGGCACGACTGTGGGCGGCGGCCAGTTCCGCCGGGTCTCCGGCATCGCGCAGCTCCTGGAACTGAACGCCCTTCACCACGCGTCCACGGTCGACGTCCAGGCAGGCGATGATGCGCTTGGTCAGCATGCGAGAAAGTTCTTCAGGATCTCGAGGCCGGTGTCGCCGGATTTCTCGGGATGGAATTGCACGCCGAAAACGTTGTCGCGCTCCACTGCCGCCGCGAACGGCCCGCCATAGTCGCAGTCGGCGATCGTTCCCTCGCACAGCGGCGCGCGGTAGCTGTGGGTGAAGTAAACGAAGGCGCCCGTCGGGATGCCGGCCAGCAGCCGTGACCCGTCGCGGACAGAGATCTGGTTCCAGCCGACGTGCGGCGACTTCACGCCCGGGGGAAATTTCGACACCTCGCCCGCGAAGAGCCCGAACCCCGAGATCCCCGGCGCCTCCGTGCTTCCGGCGAACATCCACTGCAGACCGACGCAGATGCCGAGGAACGGCTTGCCACGCCGGATCGCTGCCGTGATGGGCAGCCTCAATGGGTCGAGTGCTCTTGTGGCCGCAAAGTGCCCGACCCCGGGCAGCACGATGCGCTCAGCCTGGGCGATGACGCCTGCGTCCGAGGTGATGACGGACTCGCCCCCTACCCGCTCCAGCGCCTTCTTCACCGAGGCGATGTTCCCCGCGCGGTAATCGACGATGGCGATCACAGCAGTCCTTTCGTGCTGGGCAGCACCCGGCGCATGCGGCGGTCCCGCCAGCAGGCCGCGCGCAGGGCCCGGGCGAAAGCCTTGAACAGTACCTCGATCTTGTGATGGCTGGAGCGGCCGTATTGCACCCGGGCGTGGACGTTGGCGCGAGCACCTCGGGCGAAGCCGTCGAAGAAATCGTGGACCAGCTCTGCCTGCAGATCGCCCACCAGCCGGGCGCGGACTCTCGTCTCCACCACGGCGGTGGCGCGGCCACCGAAGTCCACCGCCGCCAGGCCGAGCGTCTCGTCCATGGGCATCAGGAAGTACCCGGCGCGGAGGATGCCCTTCTTGGCGCCGAGCGCGCGGTCAAACGCCTCTCCCAGCGCGATGCCGACATCCTCGACCGTGTGGTGCTGGTCCACATCCAGGTCGCCCGTAGCCTCAAGCTTCAGGTCGAACCCGCCGTGCCGTGCGAACAGCTTCAGCATGTGATCGAAGAAGCGGATGCCGGTCGAGACCTGGTAACGTCCGCGGCCATCGACGTTCAGCGTGACCCGGATGTCGGTTTCATTCGTCTTGCGGTGCAGCGTGGCTTTTCTCATGCCGACACCTTCGCGCTCTTCAGTTCGGCCATCACCGCCCGCAGCGCCGCGATCAGCCGGTCGGTCTGCTCCCTTGAGCCCAGAGTCATGCGCACGCAACCCTGGCACCCGGGATCACTGGAACGGTCGCGGACGAGAATGCCTCGTTCCCGCATGGCCCCCACGAATCGCCCGCTCTCGGCGCCGATCAATGCCAGCACGAAGTTGGCCTGGCTCGGCCAGTACCTCACGCTGAGCTCGGCCAGCTCCTTCTCCAGGCGCTCGCGCCCGTGCCCGACCTCCGCGACATAATCCCTGATGTACTCGCGGTCTGCCAGCGCCGCCGGCAGGCACGCCAAGGCAACGCCATTCACGTTGTACGGCGAGCTGACCCGGCGCACCATCTTCATCTGCTCGGCAGCACCGGCCAGCACACCGATGCGCAGACCGGCGAGACCATACGCCTTGGAAAACGTGCGGGCGACGAACAGGTTGGGCGCTGTGCTCGCCGCGTCCAGCACGGTCTGGCCGTAGAAGTCGAAATACGCTTCGTCCACCAGCAGCGCGGCGTCGGGCGCCGCAGCCGCGATCTTCAACAGGTCTTCCCTGCTGGCGGCGCGGCCCGTCGGGTTATTGGGATTGGCGAATGCAATCAGCCGCGTGCGGCCCGTGATCCTTGCCAGGACCTCCGCCGTTGGAAAAGCAAAGTCTTCCTTCGCCAGGACGGTGATCACGCGCGCCCCGGTCGCGGCGGCATAGATCTCGTACATCGAGAACGTAGGGACGGCGACGATGACCTCGTCCCCCGACTCCAGATAGGTCTCGCACAGCAGGTGGATCCCCTCGTCCACGCCGTTGGTGAGCAACACCTGCGCGGGCGCGATGCCCAGGAATTCGGCCACCGCTTGCTCGACCGGCTCCCGCTCGGGATACTTCGCCAGGCGTTCGGGGTCGAGGTTGCGCAGGGCCTCCAGCACGCGCGGCGAGCAGCCCACGGTGTTCTCATTGAAGTCGAGGCGCAGGCCTTCGCGACCGCCCAGCGGCGGGTGGTATTCCTTCAACGTCCTGACGGCGGCGCGCGCGCTAAGCATGGGCGCACCTCAAGCGGACAGATTCCGCGTGCGCCCGCAGGCCCTCGGCCTCGGCCAGCGGCACCACCACCGGCGCGATCCCGGCGACGCCCTTCTTGCTCAATTCCTGGAAGGTGATCAGCTTCACAAAGTCGAAGACGCTCAGGCCGCCGCGGTACCGTGCGGCGCCGGCGGTAGGCAGCACGTGATTCGGGCCGGAAGCGTAATCGCCGGCCGCCTGCGGCGAGAAATCGCCGATGAAGATTGACCCCGCGTTGGTCACGAGCTCTGCGTTTTCGCGGCTCACGGTGATGTGCTCGGGCGCGATGCGGTTTGCCCACTCCATGGCTTGCGCCCGCGAACCCGCCAGCAGCGCGACTCCATTGGCTCGCAGCGATTCTTGGGCGATCGGATTCTCGGCCGCAAGGCTCGCGGTCTGCTCCGCCACGGAGTGCGCCAGCTTGAGATTCGTGCTGATGAATACTGCCAGAGCTTCCGGATCGTGCTCCGCCTGCGCCACCAGGTCGGCAGCGATGAAGCGCGCATCGCCTTCATCGGCGACAATCACCACCTCGGTCGGGCCCGCCAGCATGTCGATCGCGCAATCGAAGGCGACCAGCTTCTTGGCCGCGGTCACGTAGAGATTCCCGGGGCCGACGACCTTGTCCACACGCGGCACGCTCTTGGTGCCGTAGGCCAGGGCGGCGATCGCCTGCGCCCCGCCGGTGCGGTAGAACTCCCTCACGCCGAGCATCGCTGCCGCAGCCAGCGTCTCCGGCCGAGGATTGGGCGAAACCACCCGGATCTCATGCACGCCCGCGACCTGCGCCGGTATCACGGTCATCAGCAGCGTGGAAGGCAGCGGATAGCGCCCGCCGGGAACGTAGCACCCGACCGAATCCAACGGACGGACGACCTGTCCCACCGCGACCCCGTCCGCTTCGCGCCGCCAAGGCTGCGGCCTCTGCCACTCGCAGAAGCGGCAGATGTTGGCCGCCGCCTTCTCCAGCGCCCGGCGAAACTCGAACGAGACCGAGTCCAAGGCCTGCTTCATCTCCGCCGCCGGGACGCGCAGTGCCTGCCTCGTCCGCAATCCGTCCCAGCGCTCGGCGTAGCGGCGCAGGGCGCGGTCGCCGGTCTTGCGCACATCTTCCACGATCTTTCGTACCCGGGGTTCGACCTGGTCCAGTTGGCTGCCGCGGCGCTCGAGTGCCACCACCCGCTTCTCCGCTGCCCGGCCTGTCAGGATGCGCAGCATCACAGCACCACCTTGTTCAGCGGATACTCGACGATCCCAGTCGCATTCGCCGCTTTCAGCTTGGGGATCAGCTTCCAGGCCAGCGCTTCATCGATGATGGTGTTCACCGCCACCCACTCGGGGTCGCTCAGGGTCGCGATGGTCGGGCTGTTCAGCGCCGGCAGCACCGCGATCACCTGCTCCAGATCGGCCTTGCGTACGTTCAGCATCAGGCCCACCCGGCCCTGGGCGTCAATGGCGCCACGCAGCATCAGCGCCAGGTTCTCGATCTTTTGCCGCTTGCTGGACTCCTTCCACGCTTTCTTGTTGGCGATGATCTGGGTGTTGGATTCGAGCACGGTGTCGATGATGCGTAGCCGGTTGGCTCGGAGCGACGACCCGGTCTCAGTGACCTCGACGATGGCGTCGGCCAGCACCGGCGGCTTGACCTCCGTGGCGCCCCAGCTGAATTCCACCTGTACGGGCACGGCCTTCGCCGCGAAATAATCTTTCGTGACATTCACCAGCTCGGTGGCGATGATCCGGCCCTTGAGGTCCTCGGCGCGCTTGTAAGCCGAATCTTCCGGCACGGCCAGCACCCAGCGCACTTTGCCCCGGCTCTGCTTGGCGTAAATCAGATCGGTGACGGCGATGACCTCGAGCCCGCTCTCCTTCACCCAGTCCAGACCCGTGAGCCCGGCGTCGAGTGCGCCGTGCTCGACGTAGCGCGCCATCTCCTGCGCCCGGATGAGCATGCACTCAATCTCCGGGTCGTCGGTGGTCGCCGAGTACGACCGCCCATTCGTGTAAACCTTTAAGCCTGCCGTCGCAAATAGCTGCAGCGTGGACTCTTGCAGGCTGCCTTTGGGGACGCCGAGACGCAGCTTCACCGGCCACCTCCGTTGAGCGGCAGGGGGCGCGTGAAGCAGGAGCGCGTGCCCTCGTGGCAGACCACGCCCTTGCCCTCCACCCGCACGCGCAGTAGCACGGTGTCGTGGTCGCAATCGGTGGCGGCGGAGACGACCCGCAGGCGGTTGCCGCTGGTCTCACCCTTCACCCAAAGCCCCTTGCGCGTACGGCTGAAGAAGGTCCCATAGCCGGTGCTGAGGGTCCGCTCGTACGCCTCGCGGTTCATGAAGCCGAGCATGAGCACCTCGCCGGTCGCCTCGTCCTGCACGATGGCCGGCGCCAGCCCCTGCATCTTGTCGAAGTCGATGGTGGACATCACCCGTTCCTTTCCCCAAAAACACAAAACCCGCTGCGCTTTTCGCGTCAGCGGGTTCGAACTTTATGAGTGCCGTCTTAGCCTAGGACCGCACCTCCGCTGACACGCTCGCCGCGTGGTGATGGTGGTGATGGCGATGGGTCAGCGTCTTCATTGCCCGTTCAGGGTAGCCGCGGGGGCAGGTGAAGTCAAAGGAAATTTGTCACTCTACCTTGTGACGCATGTCACGCCGCAGCGAAGGGGCATGCCCGCGCATCCATGTAGTTGGCAAGAGGTACGGGCTGGCAGAGAATGCTGAGGCTCCGCCGGTAGGTGACTTACCCGGCCCAAGCTCCTACAATAGACAGTTCTTCGAGCATCGGAGAAGGAGAGTTCATATGGCCAAGCGCATTTATATCGCCGCCTACGACCAGTCGAAGTTCGGCAAGCTGATGGCGCTCACCGTCCCGCAGATCCTGCGCAACGCGGTCGAGTCCGTCTGCCGCAAGATCAGCGTCCAACCTTCGGTCATCGACGTCGGCTCGGTGGGCGCCGCCTGCGGCTTCACCCTCAACGAGCAGGGCCTGCTCTCCGGCCTGATGGCCATGGTGCCCGGCCTCGAAGGCAAGCCCATCGAAGCCGTCGAGAACGCCTGCGCCTCCGGCGGCCAGGCCATCCTCTCCACCATCTACAAAATGCAGTTCGGGCTGGGCGACGTGGGCCTGGCAGTCGGTTACGAGAAGATGCGCGACAACGAAGGCAAGATGGACGGCAAGCTGGTGGGCAAGGTGCTCGGCTACTTCTCCCATCCCGACGAGCGTGAGGGCAAGACCTTCGTCTTCCCTCACCTGTTCGCCGAGGTCATGCGCGATTACATCAAGACCTGGGGCTCGAGCGAGGAGGAGCTGGCGCAGATCGCGGTCGCCGAGTACGGCAACGCCAAGTACAACTCCTGCGCCCAGATGAACAAGGTGCAGATCACGCTCGACCAGGCGATGAAGATCGAGGGCATCAACCGCTACGTGGTGGACGGCCTGCCGCTGAAGACCTACGACTGCTCGCAGATCACCGACGGCTATGCCGCCATGATCCTGGCCACCGAGGAGGGCCTGAAGAAGCTCGGTGTCCCCAAGGCGGAGTGCGTGGAGATCGCCGGCTACGCCCAGGCTACCGATCCGCTGAAGAAGGAAGGTCGCGACGTCCTGAAGGCTGCGGGCGCCTACCGCGCCATGAATAAGGCCTACGAGATGGCCGGCGCCAAGCCTGCCGACGTCAACGTCGCCGAGGTCCACGACTGCTTCACCGTCATGGGCGCCATCGGGACCGAGGTCATCGGCAAGGCGCAGCCCGGCAAGGGCGCGAAGTACTGGGTGGAAGGCAAGGCCAACGTGGGCGGCGAGTGCGCCATCAACACCTCCGGCGGGCTGATCGCCAAGGGACATCCGGTGGGCGCCACCGGCGTGGCCATGGTGGGCTGGGCAGCACAGCAATTGCTCGGGCGCGCTCCGCAGGAGCTCCAGCAGAAGGACCCGAAGCTGGCCGCGACGTTTAACATCGGCGGCCCCATCTGCGCCTCGGTGTGCACGGTGCTGCGCAGGGCTAGCGCCTAGAGATCAGTGTCATCCCGAGTGGGCTTTAGCCCCGAGGGACCTGCTTCTCCTGCAAGAGAAAAGCAGGTCCCTCACGGCTGAAGCCGTTCGGGATGACACCAAAAGAGAAAATGCGCCGCGAAAGCGGCGCATTTCTTCTTTGCGTCCAAGTGCCTACCGTGTGTGTGTGATTTCCAATATCTTTCCGTCGCTGCGCCGAATCTTCGCCTCGGCTACTCCACCGTTGCATCGTCCTGCTTCGCAAATGCGCCGACCTTTACCGTCTGGGCAGCACAACGTGCCGTACACATGCCAGACCTCGCCGTCTAGCACGGCCCTAAGCGGCTTCTCATTTTCGATTTGCTTCTTTCCGTATATCTTGACGAGGGCAGGTTCGGCAATTTTGATGGCGGTTGCCTCATCCGGCACGCTTACATCACTTGGACTCGGGGCGGTCTGTGCCGCTACGATTAGCGCAAAGGACAGGAGTAACGCGAAAGTTACGGCTTTCATAAAGACAACCTGAGAACCCGGAAGCAGCGGCCCTACTGCTGCTCTTCCCCCTTCTGCTTCACCCGCACCACCACGATCTTGGAGAACCCTTCAGAGAAGCTCGGGGGCTTCAGCTTGGCGGCCATGCGCCGCATGACGTCCTCCGGGACCATCCGCTCCCGCCGGCGGTTGCGTTCCATGCACGTTTCGATGGGCACATCGAAGAACACCGCCTGCACCTCGTAGCCGAAGCCGCGCGCCATGTGGATCCACTGCTTGCGCTCCTTCGGATTCAGGTTGGTGGCGTCCACATAGTTCCAGGGCATGCGCGCCACCAGGCGCGCGCGCAGCAGCGAACGCAGGGTGGAGAACACCAGTCCCTGGTAGCGCTGCTCCTCGATGTCGTCGAAGAGCATGGTGCGCAGCAGGTCGCTGGAGAGCGGGGTCACGCCGCGGCGCTTGAACCAGGTGGTCTTGCCCGACCCGGGCAGGCCGATGGCCAGGATGACCACGCCCTTGGGCTTCTTCTTGGGTTGGGCGCCCATGGCGGCGGCAGGCGCGGCCGGGGGCATGGCCGGGGTCTCCGGCTGGGTCTCGACCTCGAACTTCTGCTCGCCCCGGCTGACCTCGGCGGACTTCCGCTCCTTCTCGAAGGCGTCGATATAGCTAGGCTGGAGGGGGGGTGGATTCCCCTGTTGCGGAGCTTCTTTTTCCTGGCCCACCTTTCCGGTGGACTCGGTGTCCGACGGCACGCCCTTGCGCTTCCGCCGGCGCAGGCGGTCTCTCATCCACTTACGCATATGCGAGGCTTGTAACACAAACCCCCGGCGCTCAGCAATCTCACCCGCGATTGCGCCTGCTTACCCCCGGTGTTAGCATTTTGAGTTTCGAAGTGGGCTTCATAACTCATCTGTATCATCGCCGGGAGGCGCTTATGGCAATCAATGTCGGTATCAACGGATTCGGCCGCATCGGACGCAACATCCTGCGCACCGCCCTCAACGACAGCAACCTGGACTTCGTGGCCGTCAACGACCTGACCGACGCCAAGACCCTCGCCCACCTGCTGAAATACGATTCCGTGCTCGGCAACCTGCCCAACAAGGTCTCCCACGGAGCGGACTACATCGAGGTGGACGGCAAGCGATTCAAAGTGTTCGCCGAGAAAGATCCGGCCAAACTGGATTGGAAATCGGTGGGCGCCCAGGTGGTGGTCGAGTCCACCGGCCGCTTCACCGAGGCCGACAAGGCCAAGGCCCACCTGCACGACACGGTGAAGAAGGTCATCATCTCCGCCCCCGCCAAGGGCGAGGACCTCACGGTCGTGCTCGGGGTCAACGAGGACAAATACGACCCCGCCAAGCACCACATCATCTCTAATGCTTCCTGCACCACCAATTGCCTGGCCCCGATCGCCAAAGTGGTGCACGACAACTTCACCATCCAGTCGGGCACCATGACCACCATCCACTCCTACACCAACGACCAGGTCATCCTCGACTTCCCACACAAGGACCTGCGCCGCGCCCGTGCCGCCGCCCTCTCCATGATCCCGACCTCGACCGGCGCCGCCAAGGCCATCCACCTGGTGATCCCCGACCTGAAGGGAAAGCTGGACGGCTTCGCCATGCGCGTGCCCACGCCCAACGTCTCGGTGGTGGACCTGGTCACCTTCGTGGAAAAGAAGACCACGGTCGAAGAGGTGAATGCGGCCATGAAGAAGGCCAGCGAGTCGGGCCGGCTGGCCAAGTACCTGGGCTACGAGGAGAACGAGCTGGTCTCCATGGATTTCCGTCACGACTCGCGCTCCTCCATCGTGGACGCGCCGCTGACCCGCGTGGTCGCCGGCAACTGCGTGAAGGTGATCTCCTGGTACGACAACGAGTGGGGCTATTCCTGCCGGGTGCGCGACCTCATCAATTTCCTCGGCAGCAAGGGCCTTTAGACGGATCGGGCGATCCGGCCATCTTTGCCATCGAGCCAAGTTTCGGATCGCCCAACTTTCTTTCCACTTGTTCAGTTGGCTCGATGGCCCGATGGCTCGCTCCATGAATAAGCTCTCGATCAAAGACCTCGACCTGAACGGCAAGCGCGTCTTCATGCGGGTGGATTTCAATGTCCCGCTCGATGAACACGGTAGCGTCACCGACGACACCCGCATCCGCGAGACCCTGCCCAGCATCGAGTACGCCCTGAAGCACGGGGCGCGTCTGATCCTGGCCTCGCACCTGGGCCGCCCCAAGGGCAAGCCGAATCCGAAGATGACCCTCAAGCCGGCCGGCGAACGCCTGCGCATCCTGCTAGACGAGAAGCTGGGGCGCGGCGCCAATGTCGGCTTCTCGCCCGACTGCGTCGGCGACCAGGCCAAGGAGCTGGCCTCGCGCCTGGAGAAGCACCAGACGCTGCTCCTGGAGAACCTCCGCTTCCACCCCGAAGAGGAAGCCAACGACGAAAAGTTCTCCAAGCAACTGGCGGAGCTCTGCGACCTGTACGTGAATGACGCTTTTGGCTCCGCCCATCGCGCCCACGCCTCCACCGCCGGCATCACCAGGTTCGTGAAGAAGAACGCCGCCGGCCTGCTGATGGAGAAGGAGCTCACTTATCTTGGCAAGGCCCTCCACAATCCAGCGGAGCCATTCGTGGCCATCCTGGGCGGGGCCAAGGTCAGCGACAAGATCGCCGTCATCCAGAACCTGCTGCACAAGGTGAACACGCTGCTGATCGGCGGCGGCATGGCCTACACCTTCCTGAAGTCGCAGGGCGCCAAGGTAGGTAAGTCGCTGGTCGAGGACGATAAGCTCGACCTGGCCAAGCGGCTGCTCTCCGACGCCAAGTCGCGTGGGGTGAAGCTGCTGCTCCCGGTGGACCACGTGGTCGCCACCAGCATGTCTGCCGATGCCCAGACCAAGATCGTGCCCGCCGACCATGCCCTGGGCGACGACCAGATGGCGCTCGACATCGGCCCCAAGACCGTCGCGCTGTTCGCCGCCGAGATCGACCGCGCCCGCACCATCGTGTGGAACGGGCCGATGGGCGTCTTTGAGATGGCGCCCTTCGCCCACGGCACGGTGAAGATCGCCCAGGCGGTAGCCGCCAACCGTGCCGCCACCTCGATCATCGGCGGTGGCGATTCGGTGGCTGCGGTGCAACAGGCCGGTGTCGCCGATAAGATCACCCACATCTCCACCGGCGGCGGCGCCTCGCTGGAGTTCCTGGAGGGCAAAAAGCTGCCGGGAGTAGAAGCGCTAACGGACAAATGACGCCGCTTGGCGGGGCGTCTGAGCCCCGCCGGCGTCATCCTGAGGGGGCTTTGGCCCCGAAGGATCTCGCGTGCACTATGCGAATCACCATCACTCCAACCCGCGCCATTGAGCTCGTCCAGGGCGACATCACCCGCGAGAGTGTGGACGCCATCGTGAACGCCGCCAATCCCGACCTGCTTCCCGGGGGCGGGGTTTGCGGCGCCATCCATCGGGCCGGCGGACCGGAGATCGCCGAGGAATGCCGCCGCATTCGCCAGGAGAAGGGCCCGGTACGGACCGGCAGCGCAGTCGCCACCATGGGCGGAAAGTTGTCCCGGCACGTGATCCATGCCGTCGGGCCGGTGTGGCAAGGCGGACGGCAGGGCGAGCCCGAAGCCCTGGCCGGCTGCTATCGCCAGTCTCTCCGCATCGCCGACGGCCTCAAGCTCCAGAGCATTGCCTTTCCCGCCATCTCCACCGGCATCTTCGGCTATCCGGTGGCGGAGGCGGCGGAGATCGCGCTGAAGGCGGTCGCCGACTCGCTTCCTGCTCTCCAATACGTCGAACGAGTGCGCTTCGTCCTCTTCGACCAGTCCACATTCGATGCCTTCATTGCCGCGGCCCGGCGTGTTCCGGCCGCTTCCTAGGATCGCGAATGCCAAGAAAGAAATTGATCGCCGCCAACTGGAAGATGTACAAGACCCCCGACCAAGCCCGCGAGTTCGTCCGCGCCTTCCTGCCGATGGTGGCGGGCCACGACCGGGACGAGATCGTCCTCTGCCCGCCCTTTGTGGACATCGCCGCGGTGGCCGAAGCCGTCAAGGGCTCAGACGTCGCGGTGGGTGCGCAGAACATCGCCTGGGAGAAGGAAGGCGCCTTCACCGGCGAGATATCCGCCGAGATGCTGCTGGCCATCGGCTGCACCCACGCCATCATTGGCCACTCCGAGCGGCGGCAATACTTCGGCGAGACCGACGACACGGTCAACGCTCGCCTGAAAGCGGCGCTCGAGGCCGGGCTGACGCCCATCGTCTGCGTCGGCGAGGTGCTGGAGGAGCGGGAATCCGGCATGACCGAGGAAGTCCTGCGCCGCCAATGCGCTCGGGCCTTCCGCAAGATCTCGGGCAAGAAGGCAGCCAAGCTGGTCATTGCCTACGAGCCGGTGTGGGCCATCGGCACCGGAAAGACGGCGACCCCGGAGATGGCCGCCGAGGCCCATGCCCTCATCCGCGCCGAAGTCTCCAAGGCGATGGGCCAGGAGCTCGCCGACAACCTGCGCATCCTCTATGGCGGCAGCGTCAAGCCGGAGAACGCCAAGGCGCTGATGTCGGAGGCGGAGATCGACGGCGCGCTGGTCGGCGGCGCCAGCCTCAAGCCCGACAGCTTCACCGCCATCGTCAAGTACTGAATAGGGCCTCTGCTATAATGAAACTCGCCCTTCGTGTCCGTCTGCGCGTGCGGAAGTGGTGGAATTGGCAGACACACCATCTTGAGGGGGTGGCGCCGAGAGGCATGCGGGTTCAAGTCCCGCCTTCCGCACCATCCGACCCCCGAAAACGGGCGAAGCTTAAGAGAAAGGTCAAGGCGCGTTTGCGCCCCGGGTTGTTTACAGCATGGTCGTCCTGCTCACCATCCTTCACGTCATCGTCTGCTTCTTCCTGATCATCGTGGTGCTGCTGCAAAGCGGCAAGAGCGCCGACATCGCGGCCGCCTTCGGCGGCATGGGTAGCCAGACCGCCTTCGGTCCTCGTGGCGCCGCCACCGTCCTGACCAAGGCCACCACCTGGGCCGCGATCATCTTCATGATCACCTCGCTGAGCCTGGCCATCATCGCCTCGAAGAAGCGCGCCGGCTCCATCCTCGGCGGCACCAAACCCGCGCAGACCCAGGGTCAGACCCAGCCCTCGGCGCCTCCGGCCCAGAACCCGGTGCAGGGCCAGCCGCAGCAGAACCGGCCCGTCGCCCCGCAACCCGCTTCGAAGTAGTCCCCAGTCACCGGTCGCCAGTTTTCAGAAAGCTTCGCCAGCGTGCGAGGCTTTTCGTTATGCTGGACTGGCGACTGGCTACTGGCCACTGACCATGCTTATGATCCACGA
Organism: Terriglobales bacterium; assembly: GCA_035543055.1. Taxonomy (NCBI): domain Bacteria; kingdom Pseudomonadati; phylum Acidobacteriota; class Terriglobia; order Terriglobales; species Terriglobales bacterium. The sequence continues at coordinate 46,719 of DATKKJ010000036.1, forward strand.
GATCCTGGCCGTCGGGCCGCTGCAGTGCAACTGCTCCATCATCGGGGACGAGGCCTCCAGGGAGGCCATCGTCCTGGATCCCGGCGACGATGTCGAAGACGTGATGGAACTGGTGCGCCGCCATCAGCTCTCGGTCAAGCAGATCGTCATCACCCACGCCCACATCGACCATGTGGGTGGCGCCATGAAGCTCAAGCGCCTGACCGGCGCTCCCATCCTCATCAACCAGAACGACTACGCCCTGCTGAAGATGCTGGACGCGCAGGCAGGCTGGGTAGGCATGAGGCCTCCCGGACAGGTGAAGATCGACCAATCCCTCGGCGAAGGCGACAAGGTGCGCGCCGGCGGGCTCACGGGCTCCGTGCTGTACACCCCGGGCCACACTGAAGGCAGCATCTGCCTCTATTTCCCGGCCGACAAGATGCTCTTCGCCGGCGACACGCTCTTCGCCGGCAGCATCGGGCGCACCGACCTGCCCGGCGGCTCCTACGACAAGATCATGGCCTCGCTGCATGGCCCGGTGCTCTCCCTGCCCGACGACACCATCGTCGTCCCCGGCCATGGCCCGCTCACCACCATCGGCGACGAGCGCGAGACCAATCCTTTTCTCCTGCGCCGCTCCTGAGCAAATAAAGAATCCCCGGCGGAAACCGGGGATCGATGTTGACCCTGCGTGCGGCGCTTACATCCCGCCGCTGTTGTACATCTCGACGATCTTCGGCGAAACGTACTTCTCCGGGACTCTGAACTTGGGCGACTTCTTGGCGGCACGGAAGGCGGCCATCGCCGCTTCCTGCAGTTTCGGGTCGCTGGCCCCGGCCAGGT
>DATKKJ010000037.1 GCA_035543055.1 Terriglobales bacterium
GTGCGCTCGGCGAGGTAGCGGAACATCTCGCCGGAGAAGGCCTCGTACTCGGCGAAGAGGAAGTCCAGGAACTCGCGATAGAGCTTGCCGGCGGCGGCATCGCCGAAGTCGGGGACGTGGTAGCCGCTCTTCTTGAAGTCCTGGTAGCGGGTGGAGCGCTCCTGACCGTCCCAGCGCTGCTCGTCCACCACCGCGATGGCCGCCAGGATGGAGAGCCGCTCGATGGCCAGGGCGATGTGCGCCAGGTCGGCGATGGAGCGGTGTCCGTACTGGAAGTAGAAGGTATTGAGGAACTGCTCGGCTTTCTGCTCGCTGATCTGCTTCAGCGACTCTTTCATGGAGAGGGCGGAGCGCGAGTACTTGGCCATGGCGTAGGCCTGCACCTCGGGCTCGACGCCGTGCACCGCGAAGACCTCGATCTTGGGCCCAGGCGAACCGTTGCTGGACATGAGGAGAGAAGATTACCGCAACCGGAAGTGGAAAAGAGGGATGAAAAAAGCGGAGGGCCTTCGCCCCCCGCTCGAGGCAATCGCGTCGCTACTTCTGGGTGACCTCGCTGAGCAGTTTGGCCTCGTCGGGCGAAGGCGGCTCGGCGCGTCCCCCCAGGGTCTTAGCGAGGAAGCGCTCGCTGGCGGCATTGAAGGCCATGTTGTTCTGCGGGCGGGCAAAGCCGTGTCCCTCGTCAGGGAAGACGATGTACTCGACGGGCAGGTTGTGCTTCTTCATGGCCTCGACGATCTGGTCGCTCTCGGCCTTGTTCACCCGGGGATCGTTCTTGCCCTGCCCGATGAGCAACGGGACCTTGATGCGGTCGGCCTTGAACAGGGGCGAGCGCGAGTTCAGGAATTCCTCGCCTGTGCCCATGCGCTTGTCAAAGACGGCCTTGATGGTCACCCAGTACGGCGGGATGGTCTTGAGCAGCGTGTTCAGGTTCGACGGCCCGACGATATCCACGCCGCAGGCGAACTCGTCGGGGGTGAAGGTGACCGCGGCCAGGGTGGCGTATCCGCCGTAGCTGCCGCCCATGATGCAGGCCTTCTTGGGATCGACGTAGCCCTGGTCGATGACCCACTTCTTGCCGTCGAGCAGGTCGGTGTGCATCTTGGCGCCCCACTCGCGGTCGCCGGCGTTGAGGTACTTCTTGCCGTAGCCGGTGGAGGCGCGGAAGTTGACCTGCAAGACTGCATACCCGCGGTTGGCCAGCCACTGGGCATAGCGGTTGAAACCCCAGGTGTCGCGTCCCCACGGCCCACCGTGGACGAACTCGACCATGGGCAGGTTCCTGGGCTCGACCCCGGCGGGAAGCGTCAGGTAACCGAAGATCTCCATGCCGTCGCGGGCCTTGAAGGAGATGGGTCTCATGGAAGCGAGCTTGTAACCTTCCAGCTTGGGACGGTCGCTGAAGATGACGTTCGCCTTCTTCGCCTTGCGGTCGTACACGTAGAAATACACCGGCGAGTTGTCGGCGGAGTAGGCGACGACCCAGTGCTGGTCGGCAAGATCGCGGCTGACCACCCGGAGATCGGCGTCGCGGACCTTCTTGATGGCCTCGAAGTCGGTCTTTACCGCCGGGTCGAGCACCTGCCACTCGGAACGGGCACGGATGAACTCGACCGCTTCCAGGGCATGGCTCTTGGGGTTCACCAGCAGTTGTCCGGCGTCGTACTGCGGGTCCTCGGCGACCACCTTCTGCTTGCCGCTGGCGACATCGACCTCCAGCACGCGGAGGGTGTTACCGCCGACGCTGGTCAGCACCCAAAGGCTCTTGTTGTCGGGAGAAAACGACGCGGCCCCGCCCAGGCTCTCATCCGGTCCCCACTTGATGAGCTCGCGCCAGGGTGACTTGACGGTGTCGCGCACCCGGATCACCCACCCGCCGTCGGGCAGGGTGACGTCGGCGGCGCGGACCTGGAGATTGTTGTCCGCGGTCCAGCCGGAGACGTCGCCCGGGTTCTCGGTGTCGAGCTCCGCCTTGCCGCTCTTGAGATCCAGGCGATAGACATCGTGGAAGCGTTTGTCGCGCGAGTTGATGTGCACCAGGATGGTGTCGGGGAATTGCGGGAAATACTCCCCCAGCCGGGCCTGGATGCCTTCGAAGGGCGTCAGATCGCGGGTTTGCTTGGTGCTCAGGTCGGTCTGGTAGAGGTGCCAGTTCTCATCGCCGTCCTTGTCCTGGATGTACAGGACATGCTGGGAATCGAATTGCCATTGGAAGAAGCGGATGCCGCGCTTCTTGTCGGCGGTGATCAGCTGGTCGTCGGTCTTGCCGATGGTGCGTACCCAGACGTTGAGCACGCCCTTGTCGTCGGGAGCCAGGTACGCCAGGCGGGCGCCGTCCGGGGAGATGCGCGGGCTGGTGCGCTCGGGGTTGCCAAAGAGCAACTGGCGCGGGATCAGGGGAGTGGAAATGGGCTGGTCGGAAGCCCAGATCAGCGGTGAAAGCAGGAGAAGCAGCAGGGGCAGACAAAGGATGCGATTGGGTCGCATGGGACCTCCCTCAACAGGGTTGCCATTCTAAGCAGCGGCACGAGATACGTAAACTCCAGGCTCGCGGTTCGAAATGTCCGGCAGCGGTGGCAAGACCAGGGAACTGCGATGGGCGCTCGTTCGTATCCAACGCAATGAATCGCCGGTACTTCGGAAGAGGGGTAATTACCTGAGTAACTTTATTCCGAAGCGAAAAGCAGGGTAAAATCAAGAATTGTTGTGTTATGCGATTAAGCACTACATCTAAGTTCGCGCTGGTGGTTGCGCTGGCATTGCCGGCATGGTCGCAGTCCTTCCTGGCACCGGATGCCCCGTCGGTTCTTGTGAGCCGGTCGACGCCTGAGCTGTCGTTCTCGTCACAACCGCCACGGATGTCGCCTGAGCTGGCGCTGGAGACCTACGAACAACGCTCGGCGCAACAGGGCGAGATGCTGGCCGCCTACACTGCCAGCACCACCATCGCGGCCGAATTGCCCGACACCGCGCAGCGCGGGGAGTATGAGCTGACCCGCGAGTATGTCGCCCCGCGGACGCTGAAGTTCACCGCTCTCCGCTTCAGCGGCGACAAGTTCGTCAAGAGCAACGTCATCCTGCGCATGCTGCAGTCGGAAGTGACCCACGTCGAGAAGCAGGAAGGCGCGCAGACCGCCATCAATTCGGCGAATTACAAGTTCAACTACAAGGGCGTGCAGGAGATCGACGGGCGCGCGGTGCACGTGTACGCGGTCAAGCCGCGGCAGAAGCGTCCGGGGCTGTTCAAGGGCAGGATCTACGTGGATGTGGCCAGCGGCAGCCTGCGCCGGGCCGAAGGGAGGCTGGTGAAGAACCCCTCGTTCTTCATCAAGAGCGTCGAGTTCGTGCAGGACTACGCCGACTTCAATCACTTCACCTTCCCGGTGCACGCCCATTCGGTGGCCAAGACGCGGGTGGTCGGCCGGGCGGTGGTGGACGTCTATAACCGCGACTACGCGCCGTCGGTACAGACCGCGCAACTGGTCTCCGCCGTCTCTGGCGGTAACTAGGACTTGGTGATTTCCTGCAGCAGCCGGCGCTCGCGCCGGCTCTAATCTTCCTGTGAGCTCGATCCCGGAGATCCTGCGGGCCGTGCAGCATCGTCCGTGGCTGCTGCCGCGGCGCCCCTGGATCATGGTCCAGACCTGGCACGACCTGCTGTTCGCCCACTGGCGATTGGCGCCCCAGGTGCTCCGGCCATTGGTCCCCGAACAGCTGGAGCTCGATCTGTACGACGGGTCGGCGTGGGTGGCCGTCGCGCCGTTCTGGATGAGCGGCGTGCGCGCTCGCGGGCTGCCGCCGCTGCCGGGACTGTCGCGGTTCCCGGAATTGAACGTCCGCACCTACGTGACCCTGGGTGGGAAGCCGGGCGTCTTCTTCTTCAGCCTGGACGCCGCCAACCCTGCTGCGGTGTGCAGCGCGCGCGTCGCATACCACCTTCCCTACTACCACGCCCGGATGAGGACCGAGCGTTGTGGCGAGGCGGTGCACTACGGCTGTGAGCGCCTGCAAGGGCCCCGCACGGCTGAATTCCGCAGCCAGTATCGGCCACTCTCGCCGGTCTTCCACTCCGAAGCCGGATCGCTCGAGCATTTCCTCACCGAGCGTTACTGCCTTTACGCAGTCAGAGGCAGGCAGACTTGGCGCGGGGAGATCCACCATGTCCCGTGGCCGCTGCAGCGCGCGGAAGCCGTGATCGAGAAGAACACCATGGCGTCCGCGGTTGGACTGGAACTACCGAACGAAGCGCCCCACCTGCTCTTCGCGCGAGAGCTGAAGGTGCTCGTCTGGTGGCCCGAAAAGGCTCGCACCCAGCACCCGCTATCCAGTCCCTAGATAAGGCCAGGCTTCCGAACGAAAAATCCCACTTGACAGAGTCTCAATGAGGAGGCAGAATCGCCTCCTTAGTTGGTTACCTAACTCATGGTGACTGCACTCGCGACCTCGAAACTCTCGACAAGGCTGCGACTCGTGGAGGCGGCGCGCGAGTTGTTCTGGGAGAAGGGCTTCGAGGCGACCAGCCTGGGCGATGTGGTCAAGCGGGCCAAGGCGAATCCGGGAAGCCTGTACTACTGCTTCAAGACCAAGGAAGACCTGCTACTGGCGGTGCTGGAACGCTACCGGGAGTTGGTGTGGCCGGTGGTGATGGAGCCGGCGTTCAACGCGGTCGACGATCCGATGGTGCGGATCTTCGCCGTACTGGAGGGCTACCGCCAAGGGTTGATGGCCACGGACTTTGCCCGTGGCTGCCCCATCGGCAGCCTCTCGCTGGAGATCGGAGAGGCTTTCCCCAGCGCCCGGGAGAAGATCGCGGCGAACTTTGACGGCTGGGTGGGATGGGTCAAGAAGTGTTTCGACGAGGCCGGTGACCAGCTGCCGCCGGAGGTAGACAGGGCGGCCCTGGCGCGGTTCGTGTTGACGGTCATGGAGGGCGCGGTGATGCAGGCACGGGCGTACCACAGCCTAGCCCCGTTCGATTCCGCGGTGGAGATACTGCGGGATTACCTGGCCAGGCTGGTGACGGAGGCGGAGGCGAGGACTTAAGGGGCTTCTTGGCGTTCGTGCGCTGCGCGCTGGACGGGGCCGGGGGCGGCCGTGCCACAGCGTTTAAGAACTTTCTCAGGAGGAAGAATGGACTGGAAGCGATCCGGAGTGGCGTTCTTGCTGATGTTCGTCTTGACGGCGGTGGCAAGCTATGTGATCCACGGCATGCTCCTGCACCCCGATTACTCGCACTTCCCGAGCCTTCTGCGGACGGTGGAAGACGCCAATCGGCACTTTGTGTACCTGCTGGCCGCGTTCGCAGTCTTCTCCCTGGCCTTCGTGCTGGTCTGGGCACTGTGGGTGCCGAAGTACAGCTCCCCGGTGCGGGCCGGCCTGTTCTACGGCATCGTGATGTGGCTGGTGGAGAGCGCAAACCACTACCTGATCAATTACGCGGTGCAGCCGTGGCCCGCAGACGTGGTGGGCAAACAGGTGGGATACGAATTCGTGTGGCTGGCGATCATGGGGATGGTGTTGGGGGCGGTGTACAGAAAATAGGGCCGCGCGGGTTCCTTTGTCGAACGATGGAGAGGTGCGAGATGTCCAGCCGATGGATGTGGATAGTCGCAGTGGTCGTGATGGTGGGACAGTGCCGGGCCGGCGATCGGATCCTGCGGACGGAGGCGGTGGTACACGCGCCCGTTTCCGAGGTATGGAAAGCGTTCACCAGCAAGGAAGGCGTGCAGGCATGGATGGTGCCGGTGGCGGAGGTGGACCTGCGCCTGGGCGGCACCCTGAAGACGAATTACAACCCGCAGGCGAAGATCGGCGACCCGGGGACGATCGTGCACCACATCCTCAGCTACGAGCCGGAGCGCATGCTGACCACCCGCTTCACGGCGCCCGAGACCGCCCCCGATTGGGCAAAGGTGGCGCAGGCCACCTGGGCGGTCTATCGCTTCGAGCCGATATCGCCGCAGGAGACGCGCGTGACCGTGACCATGCTCGGTTGGGGCACAGGAGCCGCGTGGGAGGAATCCTACGATCACTTCCGGCGCGGCAATGAGTGGGAGCTTCAGCAACTGGTGAAGCACTTCTTCCCGCAGATGTCCGAGCCGGAGTTGATGAAAGGGAAGGAGAAGACGGCGCACAGCGCCGAACTGGAAAAGAAGGTCATATGCGCTCCGGCGGCGACCTTCAAGCTGTGGACGACCGAGGAGGGCCTGCGCAAGTTCTTCAGCGAAGGCGCGCACGTCGATCCCTGGCCCGGCGGGCGCTACGAGATCATCTTCAATCCAAAAGTGGACCCGGAGGCGAAGTCCTACGGCACCGGCGGAGCGCGGGTACTGCGGTTCGTGCCTGACAAAGAACTGGCATTCGAGTGGGTGGCGTTCACCCTGGACGACGGGACGCCGCATGTGGCCGGTCCGCCGCAGATGCCGGCCGCCGTCCGCAACCAGCGCCCTCTGCCGACCTGGGTGGAGCTCCACTTCCAGCCGGCGCAAGCGGGCGGGACCGATGTCCAGCTCGGCTACTATGGCTCGCGCGAAGGCGGCAAGTGGGACGAGTCGTTCGCCTATTTCCAGAAAGCCTGGGCGAAGGTGCTGGGGAACCTGGAGCAGTACTGCGCGGAGACAGCCGGGGCGGCTGTCCCACACGAGTAAATAGTTGTTCGCTTTTTGTTCGCCTACAGGGATTTTCGGGATATACTCACACGCTAGGGTGATTCCAGCACTGACGGAAGACGCGCGAGGCGTGTAGTCTTAGCCGTCATTCATCCTCCATTCGAGAGGGAGCAATCATGGCAGACGAGAAGGCAAAGGCGATCGATCTGGCGCTGTCGCAGATCGAAAAGCAGTTCGGCAAAGGCTCGATCATGCGGCTGGGTACGAAGGACGCGGTGGTGCCCATCGCGGTGATCCCGACGGGGGCGATCTCGTTCGACGCGGCGCTGGGCGTGGGCGGGTTCCCGCGCGGCCGGGTGGTGGAGATCTTCGGGCCGGAGGCGAGCGGCAAGACCACCATCGCGCTGCAGGTCATCGCGGAGGCGCAGAAATCGGGGGGCATGGCGGCGTTCGTGGATGCTGAGCATGCGCTCGACCCGCAATACGCCAAGAAGCTGGGCGTGGACACCGACAACCTGCTGGTGTCGCAGCCGGACTACGGCGAGCAGGCGCTGGAGATCACCGAGGCGCTGGTGCGCTCGGGTGCGATCGACGTGCTGGTGGTGGACTCGGTGGCGGCGCTGGTGCCCAAGGCGGAACTGGACGGCGAGATGGGCGACAGCCACGTCGGGCTGCAGGCCCGCCTGATGTCGCAGGCGCTGCGCAAGCTGACGGGCACGGTCTCGAAGTCGCGCACCTGCCTGATCTTCATCAACCAGATCCGGGAGAAGATCGGGGTGATGTTCGGCAATCCGGAGACCACCACCGGGGGGCGGGCGCTGAAGTTCTACTCCTCGGTGCGCATCGACATCCGGCGCATCGCGGCCATCAAGGAGGGCGACGCGGTGCTGGGCTCACGCACGCGGGTGAAGGTGGTGAAAAACAAGGTGGCTGCGCCCTTCCGCGAGGCCGAGTTCGACATCATGTACGGCGAGGGGATCTCGCACGAGGGCGACGTACTCGACCTGGCGGTGCTGCACGAGATCGTGGAGAAGTCGGGCGCCTGGTTCAGCTACAAGGGCGAGCGCATCGGGCAGGGACGCGAGAACGCCAAGCAGTTCCTAAAGGACAACAAGGACGTGCTGGCGAAGGTCGAGGCCGAGGTGCGCAAGAAGCTGGGCATCGCCAGCCCGGCGGACAAGGCGCAGGCCGCGGCCGCGCCGCTTGAGCAGGCCAAGCCCATCCCCATCGGAAGAAGGTAGCTGGTAGCCAGTAGCTGGTAGCTAGGACACGGAGCTTGAAAAGCTGCGTGTCCTTTGTGTTCTTGCAGACATCCTAGAAAACCATGCAGCAGCTTGCCGAACTGTGCGAAGCGGTCGCCGGGACCAGCAGGAAGACCGAAAAGGTCCGGCTGGTGGCGGCCTACCTGCGTTCGCGCGGCCTGGGAGATGCTGCCGTGTCCGCGGTGTTCCTGTCGGGGCGGCCGTTCCCGGCGCACGAAGAGACCACGCTGAACCTCGGCGGGAGGCAGTTGTGGCGGGTGATCGCGCAGCTCGCGAGAAAATCCGATGCGGCAATGACCGCCGCGTATCGCAAGCATGGCGACCTGGGTAGCGCGGCGTGTGAGGTATTGCAGGCAAGGGCGAAGAAGAAGAGCGATGTGAATGTATCGGATGTCGCGAATTACTTCCGGCAAATCGCCAAGGCGCGCGGGCCGGCGGCCAAGTCGGCGCTCGCTGCGGAACTCCTCTCCAAAGCTACACCTCTGGAAGCGAAGCACATCGTCAAGATCATCACCAGCGAGCTGAGGATCGGGCTGAAGGAGAGCTTGGTCGAAGAGGCCATCGCTCTTGCCTACGATGCCCCGCTGGCGCAGGTGCAGCGCGCTAACATGCTGCTGGGCGACATCGGAGAGACCTTGCGACTGGCCACGCGGGACGCTCTGCGGCAGGCACAGATGCGGCTCTTCCACCCCATCGGGCTCATGCTGGCCAGCCCGGCGGAGAATGCCGACGAGGCGTTCACCGAGTTCAGCGAGGCCCAAGTCGAGGACAAGTACGACGGCATCCGGGCCCAGGCGCATGTCGGGGCGCAAGCGCCGCGCGTACGGCTGTTCTCGCGCACCCGCGACGAGATCACGGAATCCTTCCCCGAGCTGGCGCCGGCGCTGCGCGCCTTCCGAGGCGAGCTGATCCTGGACGGGGAGATCGTGGCCTGGCGCGAGGGGCGGGCGCTTCCCTTCTCCGAGCTGCAGAAGCGTCTGGGTCGGAAAAAGCCGACGCACACCCTGATGGACGAAGTGCCGGTGGCGTACCTCGTCTTCGATGTCCTCTATACCGAGGGCGAGATGGTGATCGACCGGCCGCTGCGGGAGCGCGGCATCATGCTTGACGCCGCTTTTGCCGACGCGTCGCCAGTCATTGCGGCGGAAGCGACAGACGCGCAGGGGCAGCTCCTGTTCGAGCCAGCGGCGCCTTCGGATACTCCGAAGGCGGAGCCCAGGGTCATCCGCGCACCCACCCACCGCGCCACCTCCAGCCAGGAGCTGGAGGCGATGTTCGAGCGCGCGCAGGCAGGCGGCAACGAAGGCCTGATGGTCAAGGACGTCAACTCCCCGTACGTGCCCGGGCGGCGCGGCCGTTCGTGGCTGAAACTGAAGCGCGAGCTGGCGACGCTGGACGTGGTGGTGACCCAGGCGGAGTGGGGACATGGCAAGCGCGCCGGAGTACTGAGCGACGTCACGTTCGCGGTACGCTCCGGCGAGCGGCTGCTGAACGTCGGCAAGGCGTACTCCGGACTGACCGACGAGGAGATTGCGGAACTCACCCAGTGGTTCCTGGAACACACGCTGGAAGACCGCGGTTTCGTGCGCCAGGTCGAGCCCAAAATCGTGCTCGAGGTCGCCTTCAACGCGGTGATGCGCTCCGACCGCCACGACAGCGGATACGCCCTACGTTTCCCGCGCATCCTGCGCATCCGCGGAGACAAGTCCGCGGAAGAGATCGACACGCTGGAGACCGTCCGCGGCATCTACGAACGGCAGAGGCTGGCGAAGTCCGCGTAGCGCTTACTTCTTCTCGGTGGACTCCGCATTGGAAGCGAAGACCGAGCCGGCGGGGTGCTGAGCGCAATCGTGCGACTCGAATCCGGAGACGACCGGTACCGGCGGCTCATTGGCGTAGCGCCAGCGTGTCTCTTCCAGACGGATCGAGAAGCGCCAGCCGCATTCACTGCACTTCCAGGCGATCGGCAGGTTCTGGGCGAAGGCGTGGCATAGCAGGCGGCGAGGCATCCCGGAGGCGTCCGGGCGCTGAACCGCTCCCATGGTTTGCGGGACCGCGGGCAAGGGTGGCTGCGTGAGTTCGTACTGCTCCATGAGCCAGGCGACGAGCCGGGCCCGCGACTTGCTCGACAGCCGAGTGAACTGCAGGCCGGCGCGCCCGCTGCGCGTCCACAGGACCTCGGCCTGGGCGTCGATGGGAGAACCGCCGGGCAGCGTGAAGCGGAGCTCGAGCAGGCTGTGCTCTGCCAAGGAAAGAGGCGTAACGATGCCCAGGCCGCCCTGGCTGAGGTCGCTGGCGGTGACCGGGATCTCGCCGCGACGGTCGTTGGGACGCTGGACCCAGACCACCATGTCCACCGGATGACGGTAGTAGCGGCGGTTCTCCTGCGCCATGAGGCCCTGGGCGGCGCGAACGCTGCGCAGCAGCCACTCCTGGGAAAAGCTGGCATCGAGCACGAAGCTGGCGCCCAGCATGGCGGCCTCGCGCGGGCTGGTGATCTCGCTGACGATGGCGAAGGTCACGGTGGAGCGATTGACGGGCGAGCGGCGCACATTCTCCAGGACGGTGCGGGCGCCGGGAAGCCCGGCGCAATCGATCAGCGTGGCGTCATAGCGATTGGCCACGAGCTTCTGCTCGGCGTCCTCGGCCCGGGTACAGACGTCGGTGTCGATCCCGGCAAGTTCGAAGACCGGGACCACCTTGCGGAGCAGCTGCGGATCGCAGCACACGACCAGCGTGGTCAGAGCCATGCGTCCCTAGAGTACGCTACCGGGAGGACCAATTGAACATTACCGAATGCCACTGCCGGACGTGTCCCATGGGGATCAGTCTTCGACCCGGACGTTGAAGGTGGTTTTGCCGGACTTGCCGGCGGCGTTGGCCGTCAAGACGACTTCCCATTCGCCCGACATGGTGAACTGACCAGTCCCGTGGTACCGGCCGCCTCCGGCGGGTTGCAGTGCGAACTCGTTCTTCCCCATATCCATCAAGGGCATGACCAGCGAAGCTTGCACTTTGGCGTCGTTGACTGGCGCGCCGGAGAGGTCGGTGACAGTCATGTGAAAGGTGGTCTTCTTCGACATCACCGGCTGCGGAGGCTCGAAGCTGACCGACATCTTGAGTGTGGAGCCGGGAGCTACTGTAGTGGCGAGGATAACCGGCTGCGAGGAATGCGTGGCCTTGGCCGAAGGTGCGGTCTTATCCCTGGAGCAGCCGGCGAACAGTGACAGGAAACAGAATACAAGCAGCAAATGTTTCATCCGACCCATTCTGAGGCGCTGCTCCACCGGTTGCAACTCAGTGGCTGCGCCCTTCCCCGTGGGCGTTTTCCTCGGCGACCGGAACGACGCAGCCGTGGGCGACATCGCACACCGCGTGTTCGAACTGGATGGTGGTGTGAAAGATGCGGAAGGCGCTCGCCAGTTGCTCGTTGACCCGGCGGAGAATGATCTCGCTCTCCGACGGAGGGATGTCGGCGATCTGGATATGGCAGGAGAGCGCGTGGCTCTCCGACCCTAGGCTCCAGGCGTGCAGGTCGTGGACGTCGAGAACGCCGGGGATGGCGCGGATCCGGCCCGCGATCTCGTCGAGCTGCATGCCCCGCGGGGTGCCTTCCAGCAGGATGTTCAGCGTCTCGCGGATGATGCCGAACGAGGACCACAGGATGAGGGCGCCGATGCCAAAGGAGAGCGCCGGATCGATCCAGGTCTGGCCGGTCAGCAGGATGCCCCAGCCGCCGAACAGGACGGCGGCCGTGGACAGAGTGTCGCCGATCTCGTGGACCAGTGCGCTGCGGATGTTCACGTCCCGGCTGGTGCGATACAACAGCACCGCGATGATGCCGTTCATGGCGATGCCAGCGGCGGCGACGACCATCATCACGCCCGCGTGCACCGGTTCGGGATGGTAGAGCCGGCGTCCGGCTTCGTAAAAGATCAGGAAGGCGACCGCCACCAGCGTCAGCGCGTTGATGAAGGCCGCGAGAACGCCCGTACGCTGGTAGCCGAAGGTCTTGGTGGAGGTCGGCGGCCGGCCCTGAAAGAACACCGCTACCCAGGAAAGCAGGAGGGCCAGGAAGTCGGACAGGTTGTGGCCCGCCTCGGAGAGCAGCGCCAGGGAGTGCGCGCGGATGCCGGTGACGACCAGCAGGACGATGTAGGCCAGAGTGAGCAGCAGGGAGATGCGCAGGATGCGCGAGGCCTTCATGCCGTCGTGGACATGCCCCACCATGATGCTCAGTGTACGTTCGCAGCAACTCGGCATCAACCGGGGCGGGCACTGCCGGATCTCATGCGGGAAGCAGGTTGAGGGTGCGCGGCAGGGCGCCCTCGAGCTCCAGGAGCGCGCGCTTGAGGTCCAGTCCGCCGCCGTAGCCGCCGAGAGAGCCGTCCGAGGCCAGCACGCGATGGCAGGGGACGACGATGGCGACCGGGTTGTCGTGGTTCGCCATGCCTACAGCGCGGAAGCCTCGGGGGCAGCCCACGCGGCGCGCCAGCTCGGCGTAGGTGATGGTTTGCCCGTAGGGGATATCCAGCAGAGCCTGCCAGCAGCGGAGCTGGAAGTCGGTGCCGCGCAGGTCAAGCGGGATCGAGAAATGCCGGCGCTTCGCGGCGAAGTAGTCGTTCAGTTCGGCGATGACGGGCGCGACCCGGCGGGCCGAGCGCGTCCACACATCGCCCCGCCGTCGCTGCGGCCGAAGATGGCCCTTCTCGAATTCCAGGACGGCAAGACCCTCCTCGCTCACGCCGACGATCAGCGGCCCGATCGGTGCGACATGGCGGCCATAGAAAATCTCGCGCATGGACTGGACATTGTAATCGCCCGCAAACTCAACCGGAGAGGCAAACACATTGCCTAAGTTCCGCTGCATGTTTTAGTTTGGAGGAGGATGATTTACCCCATCGTCAAGTTCGGCGACCCGGTGCTGGAAAAGCCAGCGGAGCCGGTCACGATCTTCGACGACGTGCTGCGCAAACTCATCGCCGACATGTTCGAATCCATGTATGCGGCGCACGGGGTGGGGCTGGCGGCGCCGCAGATCGGGATCTCCAAGCGGCTGGTGGTCATCGACGTGACCTTCAAGGAGGACCCGGGCGCCAAGCTGGTGCTGGTGAACCCGGAGATCGTCCACTTGGAGGGCAAGCAGGCGGGGCAGGAAGGCTGCCTCAGCATCCCCGAGTTTCGCGAGCAGGTGACGCGGGCGAAGCGGGCCACCATCCGGGCACAGGACGCCGAAGGGCGGTGGTTCGAGAGGGAAGGTGAGGACCTGCTGGCCCGCGCTTTCCAGCATGAGACCGACCACCTCAACGGACGGCTCTACATCTCGCACATCAGCGCCCTGAAGCGCGACCTGATGAAACGCAAGATCCGCAAACTGGTCCGCGCAGGTGAATGGTGACCGACCTGGTCTTCTGCGGCACGCCGCGCTTCGCGGTGCCCACGCTGGAAGCGCTGGTGCAGGCCGGGTTCCGCCTCCGCCTGGTGGTCACGCAGCCGGACCGGCCGCGCGGACGCGGCCAGGAACTGGCGGCGTCCCCGGTCAAGCAGGCAGCGCTGGCGCTGGGTCTGCCGGTCAGCCAGCCCGAGAAGATCAAGGACAACCCGGATTTCCGCCGGCAACTGGAGTCCCTGGCGCCCCGCGCCATCGTGGTAGTCGGCTACGGGCGGCTGATCCCGCCCTGGATGTTGGGGCTGCCGCCGCTCGGCAACATCAATCTGCACGCCTCACTGCTGCCTCAGTACAGGGGCGCGGCGCCGATCCAGTGGGCCATCGCCAACGGGGAGTCCGTCACCGGCAACACCACGATGCTGCTGAACGAGGGCCTGGACACGGGCGACATCCTCTTGCAGGAGGAGATCCGAATCGCGCCCCAGGACACGGCCGCTACCCTGGGACCACGCATGGCGGAGTCGGGAGCGCGGCTGATGGTGAAGACGCTGCGTGAGCTGGAGGCAGGACGCATTCGTCCAAAGCCCCAGGACAGTTCGCGCGCCACGCTGGCGCTCATCCTGACCAAGGAGGACGGGCGCATCGACTTTCAGCGCCCGGCGCGCGACATCTTCAACCGCATGCGCGGCTTCCAGCCCTGGCCCGGCGCATTCACGGTATTTCGCGGAAAGAACCTGGCAGTGCACACCGCCGCGCCGGTCGAAAGAAGAGACATCCCACCAGGAGAGCTACGCGTCGAGCAGGGCCGCCTGTTCGTGGGCTGCGCCCCGGGGACGGCGCTGGAGTTCCTCGAGCTGCAGCCCGAGGGCAAAAGGCACATGACGGCGGCCGACTTGGTGAATGGCTACCGCGTCCGTAGCGGAGAGAAGCTCGGCGGATGACCTACTTTGTGACCTCGAAGTTCACGGTCATGCCCGGCGTGACTCGCTGGCCGGGCGCGGGCGACTGTTTGAGGATCGTCCCTGGGGTCGCTCCGGCCTCCGTGGCTGTGACCGTTCCCAACTTGAGCCCGGCCTGTTGCAGGGCCTGGGCCGCGTCGGCCAGTTGCCGACCCCTCAGGTTGGGCATGACGTAAGCCTGAGACTCCTCGGGGGCGCTGACCAGCAGGTTGACCTTGGGACTCGCGACCGACGTCGCATTCGCGGGCGGCGATTGCGCCAAGACCTGGTCGGGAGCGGCGTCGGGGATGTGCGCCACCGCCACCACTCCCACGTCGAGCCCGCGCCGGCGCACGTTGATCTCCGCGGCCCGCGGGCTCTGGCCGGCCAGGTCGGGGATGACAGCGCGTTGCGGCCCCAGGCTGAGCGCGAGCCTCATCCTCCAGCCGCGGCGGACCCGCGTGCCCGGCGCCGGCAACTGGGTGACGATGCGGCCCTCGGGGACGGTGTCGCTGTAGAACCGGCTCTCGGTATCGAGCAGCAGGCCGCTGTCCGAGGCGACGCGCTCCGCTTGCTCCATGCTCAGCCCCAGCAGCTTGGGGGTCGCCACCTCGCGCCCGTGGATGGCCATGCGCATGGCGGTCATGGCAGAGAACAGCATGACCGTCAGCAGCACCAGGGCCATCAGCAGGTAGCGGAAGAAGCGACGCATCGCTCCGATTTAACCACATGGCCCGACGGCGTGCTGAGGTTTAAGATTAGGGGTTTCCAGGCGCTGCGGCCCGGCCGCAGAAAGGACGCACTCCTATGTCGAAGCGTGAAGACCTTATCCGCAAGCAGAAGGAATTCATCTTCCCCTCAGTCTCGACCTTCTATCCCGAGCCGCTGGTCCTGGACCGCGGCAACATGCAGCACGTGTGGGACATCGAGGGGCGCCAGTACCTGGACTTCTTCGGCGGCATCGTGACGGTCAGCGTTGGCCACTGCAATCCGCGGGTGACCTCGAAGCTGAAGGCGCAGGTGGACAAGCTGCAGCACGTCTCCACCAGCTTCATCACCGAACCGATGGTGGACCTGGCGGAGAAGCTGGCTTCCATCGCGCCACGCGGCATCAAGAAGTCGTATTTCACCAACAGCGGCACCGAGGCCAACGAAACCGCGGTGCAGATCGCGCGCATGCACACCGGCAACTACGAGCTGGTGGTGCTGCGCCACGGCTACAGCGGCCGCTCGTCCCTGGCCCGCAGCATGACCGGCATGAACACCTGGCGCAAGACCACGCTGGAAGTCGGCATCGTGCACGCCATGAACCCGTACTGCTACCGCTGCCCCATGGGACTGAAATATCCCGACTGCGGCGTGGCCTGCGCCAAGGACGTGGAGAACGTCATCCAGACCACCACCACCGGGCGCATCGCCGGCTTCCTGGCCGAGCCCATCCAGGGCGTGGCCGGCTTCATCACCCCGCCCAAGGAATACTTCAAGATCGTCTTCAACATCGTGAAGCAGTACGGCGGTGATCTCATCTCCGACGAGGTGCAGACCGCCTGGGGCCGCACCGGACACAAGTGGTGGGGCATCGAGCATTGGGAGGTCGAGCCCGACATCATCACCTCGGCCAAGGGGCTGGGGAACGGCCACCCGGTGGGCCTGACCATGGCGCGGCCGGAGATCGCGGATTCGTTCCAGGGGCTGACCATCTCCACCTTCGGCGGCAACCCGGTGACCTGCGCCACCGCCAAGGCGGTCATCGAGGTCATGGAAGAGGACGACCTGCGCACCAACTCCGCCGTGGTGGGCAAGCACTTCCGCGAGAAGCTGGAGGAGCTGCAGGAGCGGCATCCGCTCATCGGGGAGGTGCGCGGCATGGGCCTGATGCAGGCGCTGGAGCTGGTGGAAGACCGGGACACCAAGCAGCCGGCCGCCAAAGAGACCAACGCCCTCCTCGACGAGTGCCGCAAGGCCGGACTCCTGGTGGGTAAGGGCGGGCTGTACGGCAACGTCATCCGTATGTCCCCGCCGTTGAACATCACCAAGGCGGACGTGGACGAAGCCTGCCGCATGCTCGACAAGGCCTTCGCCGCGGTGGAAGAGGGCCGCATGGCCGCCACCAAGTAAGGGACGCGACCACGGAACCGCTGGACTTCAGTGGCCTTCGCGGTCGCCGGGCGCGACGTCCGGAGTATCGAGCTTAAGGGCCATGCCGCGCGGGATCTCGGGCGGGGCGGCGAAGTCTTCCTTCTCGTGCCCCGCGATGGCGGCCTTCATGAACTGCATCCAGATGGGCAGCGCTGCCAGGGCGCCTGTCTCCTTGTTGCCCAGCGTCTTCTTCTCGTCAAAGCCCAGCCACACTCCGCAGGTGATCGAGGGTGAGAAGCCGATGAACCAGGCGTCGGTGAAATCGTTGGTGGTGCCGGTCTTGCCGGCCAGCGGGTGCTTGAGGGTGCTGGCCGCGTATGCTGTGCCGTGCTGCACCACGCCCTGAAGCAGCGAGACCATCACCCGCGCGGTCTGCGCGCTGATGACATCCTTGACCTCGGTGTAGCTCTCCTCCAGCACCCGGCCTTCGTAGTCGGTCACTTTGCGGATGTAGCGCGGAGTGACACGGACGCCGTCGTTGGGAAAGGTGCTGAAGGCGGCGGTCTGCTCGTACAGGGTGATGTCGGCGGCGCCCAGGGCCAGCGGGATCACCGGGGGCAGCGGGGAGGTGATGCCGAAGCGCCGCGCGTACTCGATGACTTTCTCCACCCCCACCTTCTGCTCCAGCTTCAGGGCGGGAATGTTGCGGGAGAAGGCGATGGCCCGGCGCACGGTGATGTTCCCTTCGAACTTGCCGTCGTAGTTGTGCGGCGTGTAGGGCCCGGAGGCGGTCTGGAAGGTGATGGGCGCGTCCAGGACGACGTCGTCGGGCGACCCGCCGTTGTCGATCAACGCCGTGTAGACGTAGGGCTTGAAGGACGAGCCCACCTGGCGCAGCGCCTGGGTGGAGCGGTTGAACTTGGATTCGTCGAAATCGCGCCCGCCGACCATGGCCTTGATGTCGCCGGTGGAGTTGTCGATGGCCAGCAGCGCTCCCTGTGCCCCGGAATCCTGCTCCAGCTGGACCTTGGCGACGGTGTCGGCGAGCGAGAGCACCTTGACGTACGCGATGTCGCCGGCGGAGAGGATCTCGACCGGCCGCTTGCGGCCGGTCCACTTCATCTCGGCGGTGGTGATGCTGGCGGTGTAGCGCCCCAGCTTCAGCGTCGCTGATTTGTCGCTCGCCGCCGTCACCAGCGCGTGTACGTAGGAATTGGGCCCGATGGGTTGGTCCCAGTCGGGATCTGAGTAGCCATCGAGCGTGTTCCCCATGGCGATGACGTTCTTGAGCCGGCCCTTCCAGCCGTGGCGGCGCTCGTAGGCGGCTACGCCGTCCAGCACCGCCTGGTTGGCCGTGGCCTGCAGGTCCCGGTTCAGCGACGTGTACACCCGCAAGCCTCCGGTGTGCACCTCGTCGCTGCCGTACTTGCGCTCCAGGTAGCGGCGGATCTCCTCGACGAAATAGGGGGCCAGCCAGTTGTTCCCGCTCTGCAGGTTGAGCTTCAGGGGAGCGCGCTTGGCCCGCTCGCCTTCTTCCTTGGTGATCTTGCCGTCCTCCACCATGTTGTCGAGGACCAGATTGCGCCGCCGGACGCAGCGCTCCGGGTTGTTGATCGGCGAATAGTAATTGGGCGCCTTGGGCAGCGCGGCGAGCACCGCGGCCTCTTCCAGGGCGAGCTGACGCGCGGGCTTATTGAAGTAGTACTGGGCGCCGGCCTCAAAGCCATACACGCCGTGCCCGAGGAAGATCTGGTTGGCGTAGAGGGTGAAGATCTGGGGCTTGGTGAAGCGCCGCTCGATCTGGATGGCCAGCATGATCTCCTGGATCTTGCGGCCGTAGGTGCGGTCGGCGGAGAGGAACAGGTTGCGGGAGAGCTGCATGGTCAGCGTCGAGGCGCCCTGCGCCCGGCTGCCCGCCACCAGGTCCCGGTAGGCGGCGCCCAGGACGCGCCAGAAATTGATGCCCCAGTGCTTCTCGAAGTCCTTGTCCTCGGTGGAGATCACCGCATCGCGCAGCGACTTGGGAAAATCCTCGTAAGCAGCGATGACGCGGCGCTGCAGGGCGAAGGAGCCGATCACGCGGCCCTGGTCGTCATACAACTCGGTGACCGAACTGGGCCGGTAGCGCTCCAGTTGCGTCACCTGAGGAAGGTCGGTGGTGTAGACCACCAGCAGGCCGCCGATGGCCCCGATGGCCGCCGCCGCCACCACCAGGAAGGCGAACAGCACCCGGCCGACGTACTTCCGTCCGCCTACACTGATGGGAGGAAGATCCGAATAAAGGGCCATGGCCGCGCTTCGCGAGGAGCTACGGTCAGAATACACCAGCACCCAGTACCCGGTACCTGGTCAGCTTTTCCAGAGAAACGAAAACCGCGGTCGCCCGCGGCTTCAGCTTGGTACTGGGTACCTGGTACTTGTTACTACGCCTTCAGCGGCTTCGCCTTCAGCACATCGATGGCGCGCTTAAGCTGCTCGTCGTTCTTGTTGGTCTTGCGTTCCTCGGGCGGAACGCTCTCGGTCTCGTTCTCGTCGGGCAGCACCGCTTCGTCGTCCTGGTCCGCGACCAGGATGTTCGGCGTGACGGCCGAATCCTGGATGGCCTTGCCGTTGGGCGTGTAGTACTTGGCCACAGACAGGATGAGGGCCGAGCCGTCGGGCATGTTGATGAGGTTCTGGACCGAACCCACGCCGAAGGTCTTGTCGCCGAGCACGTCCCCGCGGGCGTTGTCGAGCACGGCGGCGGCCACGATCTCGGCCGCGCCGGCGGTGCCCCGATTCACCAGCACCGCCAGCGGCATGGGCGGCAGATTGGTGATGGCCTTGGAAGGATCGGCGTCAAAGGTCTTGCGCCCGTACTTCTGGCCCTGGATGTAGGTGATGACCCCGTGGTTCAGGAAGAGATTGGCGGCCGCGATACCTTCTTCCTCCTCGCCGATCGCCACATTGCGCAGGTCGAGCACCAGCTTCTTGGCGCCCTGTTTCTGCAGGTCCTTGATCTTGGCCGCAATCTCCTGCGCCTTGCCCTTGGTAAGGGCGTCCACACGGATGTAGCCGATGCCGTCCTCCAGCAGCTTGTCCGTGGCCGGCGGGACGCTCACGATGGTCCGGGTGATGGTGAGCTTCTGTGGCTCCACCTTGCGGGTGCGCACGATGGAGATACTCACGTTCGAGCCGGGCTGCCCGCTGAGCAGCGTGTTGACCTCGGCCAGCGACATCTCGCGCGTACTGCGGCCCTCGATGGCCTCGATGATGTCGCCCGTGTCCACCCCCGCCTTGTCCGCGGGGCCGCCCGGGAGGGTCGAGATCACTGCCGCGTAACCGTAGCGCTTCGAGACGGCCGCCCCGATGGTGCCCTTGCCGTCGCTCTTGTGCTCCTTGTACTGCTTGTACTGCGCGGGATTCAGGTAGCTGGAATTGGCGTCGAGCGATTCCAGCAGGCCGTGCAGGGCGCCGTCGGTGACCTTCGGGATGTTGGGGTCTTCGACGTATTCGGTGCGGATGCGCGACAGCACTTCGCTGTACACGCCGAGCTGGCGATACGCGCCATCGTCGCTCGAGGCCTTCACTCCCAGGCCGCCGACTACGGCAACCAGCACGACGACCACGGAGATGCTCAGAACTGCTACCTTCAGGCTTTTGGACATCAGGAAATCTTTCGCGGGCGGTCCCCTTGTGACTCGATTATAACCCGGGCCGCGGCTGCTCGGGCCTACTCAATAGACGCTTCTGGAGTGATCGGCGTTTCTCTGTTTTTTCCCTTCTCCGAAGGAATATTCTGGCTCCGGAACACCTGTGTCCCGGCTCGACGACATCCTCGGCCAAAGCGTAGGCGCGCTGCGCGCCCACAAGCTGCGCGCCTCGCTGACCATCCTCGGTCTGATGATGGGAGTCGCCACCCTGATCGCGGTCATGACCATCGTCCAGGGCGCGAACCTCTATGTCGAGAGCAAGATCGCGAACCTGGGCACGGACGTGTTCCAGATGGCCAGGACCCCCTTCGTGGTCACCGACTGGGACGCGGTCATCAAGGCGCTGCGCTACAAGCGCGTCGAGATGGACGACCTGCGCGCGGTGTCGGAACGCTGCACCAGTTGCGTGCTGGTCGGGGCCTCGGCCTCCGCCACCGTGCACGTGCGTTACCAGGACAAAGAGCTCAGCGACATCAGCATCATCGGGCACACCGCCAACATGGCGGAGATCGACACCCGCACCATCGAGCTCGGCCGCTACTTCAGCGACTCGGAGGACCGTGGCATGGCCAACGTGGCCATCGTCGGGCAGACGCTCGTGGACCAGTTCTTCCCCGGGGTCGATCCGCTGGGCCGGGTGCTGCGGGTGAACAATGAGGAGTTCCGCGTCGTCGGCACCTGCGAGCGCATCGGCTCGGTACTCGGCCAGGAGCAGGACAATTTCATGATCGTCCCGCTGCGCTCTTATCTGCGCCAGTTCGGCAGCCGCTCCAGCCTCACCATCAACGTGAAGGCGGCCGGGTCCGGCGTGCCCTTCAACAAGGCGATGGACGAAGCCCGCCTCATCCTGCGCGGACGCCGGCACCTCCAGCCCGGCCAGCCCGAAGACTTCTTCATCGGCACCAAGGAGAGCTACATCTCCTTGTGGAACTCCATCAGCGGCGCCTTTTTCGCCGTCTTCGTGATGGTGAGCGCGATCTCCGCCGTGGTCGGCGGGATCGTGATCATGAACGTGATGCTGGTGAGCGTGACCGAGCGCACCAAGGAGATCGGCGTGCGCCGCGCGGTCGGCGCCACCCAGCGCGACATCCGGCGGCAGTTCCTGCTGGAAAGCGTCCTGCAGTGCATCATCGGGGGGGCCGCCGGCATCCTGGGCGGCTTCACCTGCGCGGTGATGCTGCGCAATTTCACTTCTTTCCCGGCGGCGGTGCAGACCTGGGTGGCGATCCTCGGACTGGTCCTCAGTTCCGCCATCGGCCTGTTCTTCGGCATCTATCCTGCGACCCGCGCGGCGCGCCTTGATCCGGTGGAGGCCCTGAGGGCGGAATGACGCGCCACGACCTCAAGGAGAACCTGCTGAACGCTCTGGCCACCTTGCGCGGCCACAAGGTGCGCTCCGGGCTGACCGTGCTGGGCATCGTCATCGGCGTGACCTCGGTGATCTCGGTAGCTTCCATCATCGACGGCCTGAACCTGTACATCCAGAAGCGGGTCGAGTCGTTCGGCTCGCGGACCTACTTCATCTCGCGCATCCCCTTCGGGCAGCCGCCCGACCGGCTGCCCGAGAAGATGCGCTCTCGCCGCTATCTCGAGGTCGGCCACGCGGAATACCTGCGTAGCGCCTGCCCCGACATCGAGCTTGCTACCCCCTTCAAGACCCGGGCCTTCTTCTTCGGCCAGAGCAACGAGATGCACGTGGGCGACAAGCGCGTGGAACGAGTCATCCTGCGGGGCGCCCAGCCGGATTATGTGGACGCCATCCCCCTGTTCTCGGTCAGCGAGGGCCGTTTCCTCTCCCGCTTCGATGAGGAGCACGCGCGCGACGTCGCGGTCCTGGGGGCGGCGGTCGCTGATTCCCTCTTCCCCAATGCCGATCCGGTCGGGAAGACCGCTTACTTGAACGGCAGGCTGTACGAAGTGATCGGCGTCTTTGAAAAGGACCCTGGGCTGTTCGGGGGCGGTGGCGTGGATGCCTTCGTGATGATCCCGTTGTCCAACTTCCAGAAGAACTATCCGGAGTCGAAGGAGACCCACATCGCCTTCACGATTCCGCGGAACGGCGACCCGCAACGGGGGGTGGACGAGGTCACCGAGGCGATGCGCCGCATCCGCCACCTGCGCCACGACCAGGACAGCGATTTCGAGGTCATCTCCTCCGATTTCCTGACCCAGCTTTGGAACCAGCTCACCGGCGCACTGGTCATTCTGACCGGCGTGATCAGCTCCGTCGGCCTGTTGGTGGGCGGCATCGGGGTGATGAATATCATGCTGATCTCGGTCACCGAACGCACCCGCGAGATCGGTGTGCGGCGCGCCATGGGCGCCCGCAAGTCCGACATCCGGGTGCAGTTCCTGCTGGAATCGGTGCTCCTGACCAGCACTGGCGGCGCGCTCGGCATCATGATCGGCATCGTCGTCGCCGCGGTTGTGCGCAACGCCTTCGCATCCGTGCCTGCTACCGTCTCGTTGTTCTGGGTCGCCGCCGGCGTGGCCATGTCCGTGGGTGTCGGCCTGTTCTTCGGTTCTTACCCGGCAAACCGCGCCGCCAACCTCGACCCCATCGTCTGCCTGCGCTACGAATAACCTCGCCGCCCCCGTCCCGCCTCCTTATGTAATCTTTTTGTAAACCTGACGGCCGTCACAGCATTGTGTGCCGGCGACACGTCATGCTTGCAGGACGGGAAACGCTGCCTCCAGCTCACTGAGCAGCTTCCGGCTTGATACATGGAACAACATCCCAAAGGTTCGAACGCCCGCATCCTGCTCACCAGCGTGTTTGGCCCGTACGCGCGCGACGACGAGTTCGGCAGCCGCGCCATCAATCCCATGGAGCTCTTCCAGAACCAGGTGACCCGCGCCCAGGGCGCGTTCTCCCTGCGCATGTTCCACCGCTCCTGGGGGATCACCATGATCCAGCACAATATCTCCGCCCCCTGCACGGTATTGGATTTCCCCACGCGGGAGAGGCTCGCCGAGGAGCTCAGCCGGGAGCGCTATGACATCGTCGGCATCAGCTCCATCATCGTGAATCTGCGCAAAGTGCGGGAGATGTGCCGCATGGTGCGGGAGCTGTCGCCGGGGAGCACGATCATCGTGGGCGGGCACGTTGCCGCCGTTCCCGGGCTGGAGCACATGATCGACGCCGACCACATCGTGAAGGGCGAAGGCATCGCCTGGATGCGGCGCTACCTGGGCGAAGACGAGCACGCGCCTATCCGCCACCCGCACATCATCTCCGCCTTCGGCGCCCAGGTGATGGGCGTGCGAGATCGGGAGCGCGCCGGCGGCACCGCCGCCACCTTCATCCCCTCGGTCGGCTGTCCCATGGGCTGCAACTTCTGCACCACCTCCGCGTTCTTCGGCGGCAAAGGCAAGTCCGTGAACTTCTACGAGACCGGTGACGAGCTCTTCCAGGTGCTGTGCGACATCGAGGCCGCCCTGGGGGTGCAGTCGTTCTTCGTCATGGACGAGAACTTCCTGCTCAATCATCAGCGGGCGCTGCAGCTCCTGCAGCGCATGAAGGAGCACGGGAAGGCGTGGATCTTCTACGTCTTTTCCTCGGCCAACGCCATCCGCAAGTACACCATGGAGGAGCTGGTGGAGTTGGGGATCTCCTGGATCTGGCTGGGGCTGGAGTCGCCGCGCTCCGGATACGCCAAGCTGAACGGCACCGACACCCTGGCGCTGGCCCGCGAGCTGCGCGCGCACGGCATCAAGGTGCTGGGCTCCACCATCGTGGGCATGGAGCACCACACGCCCCAGAACATCGAAGAAGAGATCGAGTTCGCCGTCTCCCACGACACCGACTTCCACCAGTTCATGCTCTACACGCCGGTGCCGGGCACGCCTCTGTATGAACAGATGAAGGAGGAAGGCCGGCTGCTCGAGCACATGGACCTGGCCGACATCCACGGCCAATTCAAGTTCAACTTCCGGCACGCCGCCATCTCGCACGGCGATTCCAAGCGCTTCCTCGACTGGGCTTTTCGCCGCGATTTTGAGCGCAACGGCCCCAGCCTGTTCCGCGTCTGCCGCACGACGCTCGAGGGCTGGAAGCGCTACAAGGACCACCCCGACGAGCGGGTGCGCCGTCGCTTCGAGTGGGAGGCGCGCGACCTGAAAGCGACTTACGCCTGGCTGCTGTGGGCGATGGAGAAGCGTCTGAGGAAGCAGAATCCCCCGGTGAGCGCGAAGATCCGTTCCTTGCGTCGCGAGCTGTCGCGGGAGTTCGGGGTCCTGCGGACCCGCCTGCTGGCGGGCGTGATCGGCCCCGCCATCCTGTGGATGCACAAGCGCGAGGAGAAGCGCCTGGCCGCGGGCGTCACCTACGAGCCGCCCACCATCCTGGAGCGCAGGAATTGGGCCTCAGTCTAGACAAGCGAAAGCGCCGCCTCGACCCTTTGCAGGAAGGAATCCGAGAGTTCCTCGTCCCGGATCTGGTCACCATTGAAGAATAGCGGGCACAGCCGCTGGGAAGCGCTGAGTACGAACATGAACCCCTGGGCGGGATGGTCGCGCTGGATGCTTTTCCAGGCATCGATTTCCCGCCCCTTGCGGGAAGCCATGCTGAGCAGCACCAGGCCATAGCGCCCATCTTCCCACGGGCGGCCCAGATCAGCCAGTGAGCCGACGGTATCGACTGCATAACCGTGCGTGAGCAGCATCAGGGCGCGGAGCTTGCGCGCCTTTGAGTTGTCATCCACCAGCAGGATCTTTGCCGCGGAGTTGTCACTCATCCCTGGATTCTTTCTCCGCATGGCGCACGGCCTCGGCGAAGGAGGATTGCGCAGAGCCTTCCATGGTAGGACTGGGCGCTGGACCACATCGCTCTCGGCGCAGGAGCGTCATTCGCCAAGCGGCTTCCAGCAACCGTCCCCGTCCGGGAAGTCCGTCGCAGGTCTTGGCGATGAGAGCGTGAACCCTCTTCCTGGGATCAGCCGGGCCGGCCTCGGGAGACTCATGCTCATGCAAGGGGTTCAACCCCAGGTACGATGGTTTTCCGACGAAGAAGCGAACCGATTGTCCCGGTCGGTCTTCCTTCATGTCGGCGCGCAGCTTCAGCGCGGCTTGCCGGTCACGCGGCAGATCGATCAGCACCAGCGCGTAGGGTGACTCCCGCACCATGACTCGCGCCTGGGCGGCGTCGGTGGCGCAGCATACACTGATTCCCATGCGCGTCATACTCGCCAGCCGCAGCTTGCGCTTCCTCGGATCGGCGTCCACCAGCAGCACGCGGTCGTTGCCGATGCCCACCGGCACCATGCCCGGCTCCGGTGAGGCAGGCCTCACCATCTCTTGCACGTTGTCCACGAGTTTCTCATTTCCCGGACCAGGAGAGCGGTCCGTCCGATGCTTGTCCCGCATCTGGTGCGGGCCGGTTCAATCGCGAAGGCGCAAGGTGGGATAGGCGATGTGTCTTCGTGGTTAAGCGGTGACCCGAGTATACGCTGCGAGCGATGCCTTCCGGCAGAATTCGGAGGGCGTCAACGCCGCCGTGGAGAATGAAAGGGCGGCTTCACAGCCGCCCTTTCGAACCTTCTACACCGCGATTTAGAGCGGCTGAACGTTCTCTGCCTGGAGTCCCTTCGGACCCTTGGTCACCGTGAACTGCACGGCCTGGCCTTCCTGCAGGCTGCGGAAACCGCTCGCCTGGATGGCCGAGAAATGCACGAACACGTCTTCGCCATTCTGCCGGCTGATAAAGCCGAACCCTTTGGCGTCGTTAAACCACTTCACTGTTCCTTGTTCCATTTGTAACTCTTTTCTCTTTTTGTGATTTACGCTGAGACTGAATCGGAGGGTACTGCAGGCAGGAAACTCGTGAGAGAAACTTGCGCACAACCGCTTCACTTCAAACGCAGCCTTATCATACAGGGAAGATGCAGATTCTCCTAGCGAATTCGGCGGCCGGCAAGAAATAGATTCCCCCGCCTGCGCCGACAACGCCGGCACTGAAGTCACGAATACCCTGAAGATAATAGGAAGGGCGGGTCACACAACCTGCCCTTCACCCTCTTTCACTGCGTACCGAGTACCGAGTACTGAGTACTTCCTCTACAGCTTGCGCAACACCTCGAACACATCCTCGTTGTCGGGCTGCTGGTCGAGGGGATAGATCTTGCTGAAGACGACCTTCCCTCCCTTATCGATGATGAACACGGCACGCTCGTTGATGCCGGGGATGGGGTCGCCCTGCCGCAGCACGCCGAACTTCTGTGCCACCGAGCCATGGGGATAGAAATCGCTGCCCAGGGGATAG
Organism: Terriglobales bacterium; assembly: GCA_035543055.1. Lineage (NCBI taxonomy): Bacteria > Pseudomonadati > Acidobacteriota > Terriglobia > Terriglobales > Terriglobales bacterium. The sequence continues at coordinate 26,228 of DATKKJ010000037.1, forward strand.
TTCAGCAAGCCGATATCTTTCTTCTGCCACGCGATGTGGCTGGGGATCGAGTCCACGCTTATGCCCACGACCTGGGCATCGAAGCCGGCGAACTTGTCGAGGTCCGCGTTATACGCCGGCATCTGTGCGGTTCAAACCGGGGTCCAATCAAGAGGATAAAAGGCCAGGACGACATGCTTCTTGCCCTTGAAGTCGCTCAGCTTTACCTTCTGCCTCTTGTCGCCGACGACCGCAGGGACCTCGAAGTCCGGCGCCATTTCACCGACTTTCAACGCCATTCGGGGTTCCTCCGCACTACTGCTTCGTCCGCCAATCGATGGCGAACATTCGATTGTAGTCAGCGGGGAAAAAAGGGACAAGTCACAGGCTAGCCGATCCACCACAACCAGAGCGCCCAGGAACGGCACCATCACCAGGCACACGACATCGTTGACGAAGAATACCGAGAGCACCCCGCTGGTGAAGAAGATTCCCGGCCCACACACACGCGGGGCACGGAACCTCTCCGGAGCGTATGATTCCCCTGCACGTTTTCCAGATAACGCGAGCGGAACAGCGCGGCATCGGAACCCGAGAGGAGGCATCCTTGTTCGGCTTCAGCTCCTACAACTACGAGAAGTTCACGCGCGACCTGCTGGTGAAGGACATGGAGGCCTGTAGGTCGGCGGGAGGCCCGGAACCGGGCGAAAAGGCCCCCGACTTCGAAGGGCGCACCCTGGACGGCGACAAGATCAGACTCAGCGACTTCCGGGGCGACCGGAACGTCGTGGTGACTTTTGGGTCGGCCACCTGCCCGATGACCGCAGGTTCGATCGGCGGCATGAACAAGCTCTGCGAGGTGTACCGCGGCGAAGACGTGCGATTCCTCTTCGTCTATGTGCGCGAGGCCCACCCCGGCGAAGAGATCCCCGCCCACCAAGAGATGAAGGACAAGGTGCGGGCGGCGCAGATCCTCCAAGCAGAAGAGCAGATCGAGATGCCGATCGTGGTGGACGAGCTGAGCGGGCCCATCCACCGCAGGTACGGCAAGCTCCCGAATCCCACCTACCTGATCGACAAGTCGGGACGCGTCGCCTTCCGCTGCCTGTGGACGCAGCCTGGAGTGGTGGAGGACGCCCTGGAAGCCCTGCTGGAACGACAGCGCGAGCGCGGCGTGGATCACGCCGTGGTCAATAGCGGGGAAGACCGCTCCATGCCGGTCTCGTATGCGGTCATCCATGCCTATCGGGCGCTGGAGCGCGGCGGCCAAAGGTCGCTTGCGGACTTTCGCGAATCCATGGGCCTGCCGGGACGTGCCTTCCTGACCGCCAGCCGCGTAGTGCGGCCCGTGGCCATGAATCCGGGCAAGGCGATCGCGGCGGCAGCCTTGGCCGCGGGCGCGCTCACCGCCGGTCTGCTGGCCGGCAAGAAACTGCGCCAGCAGAGATGGCAGCGCGACCTGCCCTACGACGTCCACCAGGCGCCCACACAGCGCAAACCCAAACGAACGGCGACCGGGACGGACGATTACGAGCCGGTGGGGATCTAGTCCTGGTTCTCAGTCCTCGGTCCTCAGATACAAAACAAGCGCCTCCGCGAGGAGGCGCTTTCCTATCTGCGAACTGACAACCGAGGACTGAGAACTACCTCCCGGCGCTGACCACCTCCGGCTTCGGCCTGCCGGCCAGCAACTGCCGCAACACGTACTGCAGGATGCCGCCGTGGCGGTAGTAGAGCGTTTCCTGCGGAGTATCGATGCGCACCAGAGCGCGGAACTCCTTGACGCCGGCGGGCCCGGTGGCACGGACCGTGACCTCACGGCCGGTAGCGAAGTTGTTCTCTACCAGCTCCTTGAGGCCCACGATGTCGTAGGACTCCTCGCCGGAAAGGCCGAGGGAGTCGGCGGTGGCGCCGCCCAGGAATTCCAGCGGCACGATGCCCATGCCCACCAGGTTGGAGCGGTGGATGCGCTCGTACGATTCGGCGATGACGGCGCGGATGCCGAGCAGTCGCGGTCCTTTCGCGGCCCAGTCGCGCGAGGAGCCCGAGCCGTACTCTTTGCCGGCCAGGACGATGAGCGGCACGCCTTCCTGCTCATACTTCACCGAAGCGTCGAAGACGGTCATGGTCTCGCCGTCGGGGAAGTGGCGGGTCCATCCGCCTTCGGTGCCAGGGGCGACCTGGTTGCGCAGCCGGACGTTGGCGAAGGTACCGCGCACCATCACCTCGTGGTTGCCGCGGCGCGAGCCGTAGGAGTTGAAATCCTTGACCGCAACGCCGTGGCCGACGAGGTACTTGCCGGCCGGGCTGTCGGGCTTGATGGAGCCGGCAGGCGAGATGTGGTCGGTGGTGATGCTGTGGCCGAGCTTGAGCAGCACGCGCCCGTCCTTGATGTCTTCCACCGCCGGCGGAGTGTGCGGCATGTCCACGAAGTACGGCGGATGCTTGACGTAGGTGGACTTGGGGTCCCAGGCGAAGGTCTCGCCGCTGGGAACCTGCATGTTCTTCCAGCGCTCGTCGCCTGCGAACACCTGCGAGTAGTTCTGCTGGAACATGTCGGAGCCAAGCGCCTTCTGGATGGTGTCGGCCACCTCGCGCTGCGTGGGCCAGACGTCTTTCAGGAAGACCGGCTTGCCGTCCTTCCCCTGGCCGAGCGGTTCGTTGGCTAGGTCGATGTCGATGCGCCCGGCCAGGGCGAAGGCCACCACCAGCGGCGGCGACATCAGGTAGTTGGCGCGGACCTCGGCGTTGATGCGGCCCTCGAAATTGCGGTTGCCGCTGAGCACGGACACGGCAACCAGGTCGTTGTCCTGGATCTGCTTGGAGACGTCGGCCGGGAGCGGACCGGAATTCCCGATGCAGGTGGTGCAGCCATACCCTACGGTGTTGAACTTGAGCTGATCGAGATAAGGCGTCAGGCCGGCGCGCTTGTAGTAGTCGGTGACGACGCGCGAACCCGGAGCCAGCGACGTCTTCACCCAGGGCTTGGTGGCGAGTCCTTTCTCCACCGCTTTCTTCGCTAGGATGCCGGCGGCAACCATCACTGACGGATTCGAGGTGTTGGTGCAGCTGGTGATGGCCGCGATGACCACCGAGCCATTGTGCAGCTTGCCGTCGCCCGAGCCATCCTTCTTCGCGTTGGGCTTGAGCAGCGAAGGCAGCGCCTGCTGGAAGTTGGACTTCGCCTGGAAGAGCCCGACCCGGTCCTGCGGGCGCTTGGGGCCGGCGATGCTGGGCTCGACGATGGAGAGATCGAGCGTGAGCGTGTCGGAGTACTTGGCCTCCGGCGACTCCTTGGTGCGGAACAGGCCCTGCTCCTTGTAGTAGGCCTCGACCAGGGCGATGAGGTCGGGCGGGCGGCCGGTAAAGCGCAGGAAGCGCAGCGTCTCCTCGTCCACCGGGAAGATGCCGCAGGTGGCGCCGTACTCGGGAGCCATGTTGGCGATGGTGGCGCGGTCGGCCAGCGGCAGGTTGTCGAGCCCCGAGCCGTAATACTCTACAAACTTCCCGACCACGCCCTTCTTGCGCAGCATCTCGGTGACGGTGAGCACCAGGTCGGTAGCGGTGGAGCCTTCGCGCAACTGGCCGGTCAGCTTGAAGCCGACCACCTGCGGGATGAGCATGGAAACCGGCTGGCCGAGCAGCGCGGCCTCGGCCTCGATGCCGCCGACCCCCCACCCGAGCACGCCCAGGCCGTTGATCATGGTGGTGTGGGAGTCGGTGCCCACGAGGGTGTCGGGGTAGGCGGTGGGCTGCCCGTTCTGCTTCACGAACACCACCCGCGCCAGATACTCGAGGTTGACCTGGTGCACGATGCCCATGTCGGGCGGCACCACCCGGAAATTCTTGAAGGCCGACTGCCCCCAGCGCAGAAATTGGTAGCGCTCGCGGTTGCGCTGGAATTCGAGGTCGGCGTTGATCTGCAGCGCCTGCGGCGTCCCGAACTCGTCCACCTGCACCGAGTGGTCGATGACCAGTTCGGCAGGCGAGAGCGGATTGATCAGCCCGGGATCGCCGCCCATCTTCCTCATGGCGTCGCGCATGGCGGCCAGGTCCACCACCGCGGGCACGCCGGTAAAATCCTGCAGCAGCACGCGGCTGGGGGTGAAGGCGATCTCGGTGCTGGGGGTGGCGGCGGCGTCCCACTGCGCCAGGGCGCGGATGTCCTCCGGCATAACCGAACGGCCGTTTTCGGTGCGCAGCAGATTCTCCAGCAGGATGCGCAGCGAGTAGGGCAGCCGGTTGGTGGACAGGCCCTGCCTGTCGAGGGCATCGATGCGGTGGATCTCGTATTCCTTATTGCCGACGCGGAGGGAAGAGCGACTTCCGAAACTGTTCTGCATGGCTACAAACCTTCATGAAGGGCGGTATCAAACCTCTTACACTACCACTTCAGGAACGCTGATTCTATAGATTCAGGAGGGGGTTGAATGGACGCGCCGTCACATGCGGCCGAGGGCAGGGTGCTAGACTGCCACCGAGCTGCATCGATGAAGCGCCATGACTGACCACATTCCCTACGACGGTCCACGCTCGCTGGAGGGCGTGCACAGCACGGTCGCGGTGCCGCACCATGAAGCCGGCTTCTGGGAGCAGTGGCGGGCCTTCGTCGGCCCGGCCATTCTCATCAGCGTGGGCTACATGGATCCCGGCAACTGGGGGACCGACCTTCAGGCGGGCGCACAGTTCAAGTACGGCCTTCTGTGGGTGGTCGGCCTGGCCAGCCTGATGGCCATCTTCATGCAGATCATCTCAGCCCGACTGGGAGTGGTGACCGGAAAGGACCTGGCGCAATGCTGTCGCGACTGGTATCCGCCCTGGACCCGCTGGCCCAACTGGTTGCTGGGCGAAGTCGCCATCGGCGCCTGTGACCTAGCCGAGGTCCTGGGCAGCGCCGTCGCGCTCAACCTGCTGTTTCACATCCCGCTGCTGTGGGCGGTGATCATCACCGGCCTCGATGTGCTGCTGCTCCTGGCCTTGCAACGCTTTGGCATGCGCACCATCGAGGCCGTCGTGGTGCTGCTGGTGGCCACCATCGGCATTTGTTACTTTATCGAGCTGTTCGTTCTTCCGCAGACCAAGCCCGCCTTTTGGGAGATGGGGCGGGCGCTGGTCTCGCCGAATTTCCGTCAATACGGGATGATCTACGTCGCGGTCGGGATCATCGGCGCCACCGTCATGCCGCACAACCTGTACCTGCACTCGGCGCTGGTGCAGAGCCGCAGGCTGCAGCGGGACGAACACTCCATCCGCAGCGCGATCCGATTTAACACCATTGACTCCATCGTGGCCCTGACCATCGCTTTCTTCGTGAACGCGGCCATCCTGGTGCTGGCGGCGACCGTGTTCTTCGGCAAGGCCAGCGTCGTGGCCGCCGGCGGCCAGGTGGTCACCTTCAGCGCGAACAGTGATTGGATCCGGGTCGCATACTTGACCCTGGCTCCCTTGTTGGGGACGGCCGCCGCCAGCACGCTGTTCGCGGTGGCCTTGCTGGCCAGTGGGCAAAGCAGCACGATCACCGGGACGCTGGCCGGACAGGTGGTGATGGAAGGCTTCATGCGCTGGCGGATCCAGCCGTGGCTGAGGCGGCTCATCACGCGCACCCTGGCCATCCTGCCCGCGGTCTTCATCATCGGCTTGCGGGGCAACAGCGGCGTCACCGACCTGCTCACTCTCAGCCAGGTCGTGCTGGCGCTGCAGCTTCCTTTCGCCATGTTTCCCCTGCTGCATTTCACCAGCTCGCGCAAGCGCATGGGGCCATGGAGGAACAGCCGTTTGCTGCTGGTCGCCGGTTGGGGGAGTGCTATTCTCATCACCGCCATGGACCTCTATGGCCTTCCTGCCTCCCTCCGGGCCGCGTGGCAGGTGATCGCCGGCGGATAGCTTCTCAACGGAAAAGGTCATGTACGACACCATCCTCGTGACGCTCGACAGCACGCCCACCGACCGGGCGATCATCGAGCACGTCAAACGTCTGGCGAAGCTGGCGAACAGCCGCGTGGTGTTGCTCCATGTGGCGGATGGGTGGGCGGCGAGACAATACGGCCCCGACGCCGTCAGTCCCGAGATCGCCGAAGACACCGAGTACTTGCAAAAAGTGCGAGCGGAATTCCAGGCCGCCGGCGTTCCCGCTGAAGCCGAGCTGGCCTACGGCGAGCCCGCTCGGGAGATCGTCAAGTGGGTGGAGCAGAAGGGCTGCGACCTGGTGGCGATGAGCACCCACGGGCATCGCTTCCTTGCCGATCTGTTCCTCGGCACCACTGCCAGTCGCGTGCAACACAGCATCAGCGTCCCCGTTCTTCTGCTCCGGGCAAAGACGAAGTAGCCGCGGGCCAAACGCGCAGCCTTCCTCTCGCGATTGACACCCGCACCGGCGGACGCCTAACCTTGTTTTCTTTTCAAGCCATGAAGGTCCTTGTCATCGGAAGCGGCGGGCGCGAGCACGCGCTGGTGTGGAAGCTGCGGCAGTCGCCGCGGGTGCAGCAGGTGGTGTGCGTCCCGGGGAATGGCGGCATCTGCCGCGACGCCGAATGTGTCGCCGGCGACGTCAAGAGCGTGGACGCGCTCCTCGGCGTCGCCAACCAGGTGCGCCCCGACCTGACGGTGGTCGGGCCCGAGCTTCCGCTCGCCCTGGGCGTGGTGGATGAATTCCAAAAGCGCAGCTTCGCGGTGTTCGGCCCCACGGCCGGCGCGGCGCAGCTGGAATCGAGCAAGAGCTTCGCCAAGGAATTCATGCAGCGGCACCACATTCCCACCGCCCATTACGCGGTCTGCAAGTCCAATGACGAAGTGAAGGGCGCGTTGCCGCACTTCAAGCCTCCCATCGTGGTGAAAGCCGACGGCCTGGCGGCAGGCAAAGGCGTGGTGATCACCGCCACCAAGGACGAGGCCACCGCGGTCGCGGCCGAGATGCTCAGCGGCAAGATGCTGGGTGACGCCGGCGTCAAGGTCGTGCTCGAAGAATGCCTGCAGGGCGAGGAGCTCTCGTTTCTGGTGATGAGCGACGGGGAGCGCGTGGTGCCGCTGGTGGCGGCCCAGGACCACAAGCGCGTGGGCGACAACGACAGCGGACCCAATACCGGCGGCATGGGCGCGTACTCGACCGATGCGCTGCTCGATCCCAAGATGCAGGGCTGGCTGATCACGCACATCGCCAAGCCGGTGGTGGCCGGTATGGCCGCCGAAGGGCATCCGTACAAGGGCATTCTCTACTGCGGGCTGATGATGACCGCGCGCGGGCCCATGGTGCTGGAATTCAACTGCCGCTTCGGCGACCCCGAGACCCAGCCCATCTTGATGCGCCTGGAATCCGACCTGGTGGACGCCATCGAGGCCGCCATCGGAGGGCGCGCCAGCGAGGGAGACTTCCGCTGGGCGAAGGACCCGTCGGTCTGCGTGGTGCTGGCATCCGGCGGCTATCCGGGTGCCTACGAGTCGGGGAAGAAGATCACCGGGTTGGAGCAGGCGGCCAAGGTCGAGGGCACGGCCGTGTTCCACGCCGGCACGTCGTACCGCGACGGCGGGTTCTACACCGCCGGCGGCCGCGTGCTGGGAGTGACGGCGCGGGCCGCCGATCTGCCCACCGCCTTGGCGCGAGTCTATGAGGCCGTCGATCGCATCCAATTCGAAGGGATGCACTACCGCAAGGACATCGCCGCCCGGGCAATGAAGCAGAAGGCATAGAGAGACATGGACAAAAAGCCGGTAGTCTCCATCGTCATGGGCTCGGACTCGGACCTGGAGATCATGCAGGAATGTGCCAAGGCCCTGGACGGCTTCGGCATTCCCTACGAGATCGATGTCACCTCGGCGCATCGCTCGCCCGCGCGCACCAGCAAGTACGCGCGCGAGGCCGCGGGGCGGGGCATCAAGGTGATCGTTGCCGGCGCCGGTGGCGCCGCTCACCTGGCCGGAGTCATCGCCGCCGAGAGTACGCTGCCGGTCATTGGTGTGCCCATCCCTTCCACTTCGCTGCAAGGGCTGGATTCCCTGCTGGCCATCGTGCAGATGCCCGCCGGCATCCCGGTCGCGACCGTCGCTGTCGGCAAGGCGGGGGCCACCAATGCCGGCATCCTGGCGGCGCAGATCCTGGCCACCGCCGACCCGGAGATCGCCAGGAAAATGCAGGCCCACAAGGAGAAGCTCGCCCGGGGCGTGGAAGAGAAGTCGGCGAAGTTGCGAGGCTCGGCAAGGAAATGAGCGGCGTCAGCTTCAAAGAATTACTGCGTTACACCGAGTTGGAAACCGCCAAGTGGCACCACTTCCTGAATAGCGCCGGGCCGGGGATCCTCGACGTCCCCTTCGACACCGCGAACCAGAAAGACGTGCGCGGGGTGCTGCTGCACATCTTCGCCGTCGAGTTGCGCTACTCCGAGCGGTTGCTCGAGACCGAAGTGACCGCCTACGAGAAGCTGCCCACCGGGACGCTGGACGAGCTGTTCGGCATCCATGCCCGGGCGCGCAAGAACATGGACCAGTGGCTGGCGCAGACCAACGAGCGCGACATGGCCAAGGTCCTGACCTTCCCCACCATCACCGCCGGCACCCTGACGGCCAGCAAGCGCAAGTGCCTGATCCATGCCCTGCTGCACGGCGTCCGCCACTGGGCCCAGATGGCCAACACCCTGCGCCTCAAGGGCTATAAGCAGGACTGGATGCACGACTTCCTGCTCTCCGACGCGATGGAGTGAAGAGATTGAGTAATTGGGAAATTGGGTGATTGAGTAATTGCCATGCACCCGTCCGTGTTCCAATTACCCAATTACCCGATTACCCAATCAGAGCTTCAGTGTCTTCAGATATGCGCGGAAATCCTCACCCAGGTCCGTCCGCTGGAGCGCGAACTCCACCGTGGCTTTCAGGAAGCCCAGCTTGTCGCCGGTGTCGTGGCGCTTGCCCTGGAAGCGGAACCCGTACATCTTCTCCTGCTGCAGCAGCAGGCGCATGCCGTCGGTGAGTTGCAGCTCACCGCCGGCGCCCAGCGGGGTGCGCTCCAGCATCTCGAAGATGCGCGGCGTCAGGATGTAGCGCCCGATCACCGCCAGTTTGGAGGGCGCATCCTTCATCTTCGGTTTCTCCACCACGTTCTTGATCTCGACCACGTTCTCACCGAAGCGCGAGCCGGAGTCCTTAGGATCGATGACGCCGTAGAGCGAGATTGCCGGCCCCTCCACCACCTGGGTGGCGATCACCGACGACTGGGTCTGGTTGAAGACCTCCATCATCTGCTTCAGGCAGGGGGTGGGCGCATCGATCACGTCGTCGGCCAGCAGCACGGCGAAGGGCTCATCGCCGACCAGTTCCCGCGCCATCAGCACGGCGTGCCCCAGGCCCAGGGCCTCCTTCTGGCGCACGTAAGCCACGTGGATCATGTCGGAGATCTGGCGCACCACCGTGAGCAGCTCGGTCTTGCCCTTCTCCTCCAGCATCTTCTCCAGCTCATAGCTGACGTCGAAGTGGTCCTCGATGGCGCGCTTGCCGCGGCCGGTGACGATGATGATCTGGTCGCAGCCGGCAGCCAGCGCCTCTTCGACCCCGTACTGGATGATGGGCTTGTCCACCAGCGGCAGCATCTCTTTGGGCTGCGCCTTGGTGGCGGGCAGGAAGCGCGTGCCCAGGCCGGCAGCGGGGAAAACGGCTTTGCGGACTTTCATGCTATCTCGGGGCGGGGATGCGGCGGCGTTCGCCATTCTTGTTGCGGGTCGCTCGCTTGCGACCCTCAGGAGGAGCTGGGGCTCCTCGCAGCAATCCTTCGACGCTCAGGTCTTCATCGATTTCCGGCCAATGGATGCCGTAGCCTCCGGCGGAGATGCGCCACTGGCGGCGCTGCCGGGCAGAAGCGTTCAGCAAGCGCGGATACCACACCAGGGGGACACTGATGCTGCGTCCGTCCATAAGCCGCACGACAAGGTCGTCGCTCGTGACTTTCACGTCGGCAACGCGCTCATCCGCCTGCAGCGCCAAAATACCCATGCCATGCCTCCAGCAGTGTCGCCCGGTGTTCTCGGACGATCGATTCTATCCTGCGCAGCTCTGCAGCGGAAAACCCTAAGTTCCGGGCCAGTGCAACCGGATCGAGCCAGAACTTCGCGGAGAACTTCTCCCGATCGACGTGCACGTGTGGCGGTTCGTTCGGCTCGTGACTGAAGAAGTAGAACCGATACGGCCCGACTCTGAGCACGGTCGGCATGCGCCCGCATTCTACGCCAGCCGCCTTTGCCGACCTCAATCGGCTGCGATCTTGGGCACCGACAGCTCCTCCAGCAGCGCACGTAAGCGCCCCAGCACCTCTTCCGCGCTGGTGGATGCGAGTTGGAACTTGAGCACGCCGCTGGGGCTGAACTGGGCGCCGCGGTTCTGGGCCACGAAGCGCGCCAGCTTCTCCGGGTCCACCGCCGCGCTCTCCGCGAACTTGACATTGACCACTTCGCGCCGCCGGTCGATGGCCGTCACTCCCACCTGCCTGCACAGCAGCTTGAGTGCGGCGTACTCCAGCAGGTGCCGCACCGCCGCCGGCGGCTCGCCGTAGCGGTCCTCCAGCTCCGCGCGCACGTCCTCGAGCTGCGCCTCGCTCGCCACCGCGGCGGCGCGCTTGTACATGCGCAAACGCTGGTTCTCCTCCCGGATGTACTCCGCTGGGATGCGGATATTGATGCCCAGGTTGAGTTGGGTCTCGACCTCGGCGAGCACTTCCTCGCCTTTGAGCTCGCGCACCGTGCGCTCCAGCATGGTGGTGTACAGCTCGAAGCCGACGGCGTCGATATGTCCGCTCTGCTGGCCTCCCAGCAAGTTGCCTGCCCCGCGTAGCTCCAGGTCCAGGGCGGCGATCTTGAAGCCGGCTCCCAGATCGGAGAACTCCTTCAGCGCCGCCAGCCGCCGCCGCGCCAGCGGTGTCAGCTCGGCTTCGGGCGGGACCAGCAGATACGCGTACGCCCGCCGGTTCGAGCGCCCCACGCGCCCGCGCAGCTGGTACAGCTCCGAGAGCCCGTGCCGGTCCGCCCGGTTGACGACGATGGTGTTGCACAGCGGGATGTCGAGGCCGTTCTCGATGATGGTGGTCGCTACCAGCACATCCGCCTCGTGCTGGATGAAGGTCAGCATCACCTTCTCCAGTTCGCCCTCCGACATCTGCCCGTGCCCGACGATCACCCGCGCCTGCGGGGCCAGTTCCTGCACCTTGGCCGCGATCTCGTAGATCGTCTCCACCCGGTTGTGCACGAAGTACGCCTGGCCGCCGCGCTCCAGCTCGTGTTCGATGGCGGTCTTGATCAGCTTTTCGTCGAAGGCGGCGACCACCGTCTGGATGGCGATGCGGTCGCGCGGCGGCGTCTCGATCACGCTCATGTCCCGCAGCCCGGTCAGCGACATGTGCAGCGTGCGCGGGATGGGTGTGGCCGAAAGCGTCAGCACGTCCACTTCCTTCTTGAGCTGCTTCAGCCGCTCCTTGTGCTTGACCCCGAAGCGCTGCTCCTCGTCCACCACCACCAGCCCCAGGTCGGTGAACTTCAGGTCCTTGGAGAGCAGGCGGTGCGTGCCGATCAGGATGTCCACCTTGCCCTGCTCGACCTTTTCTACGATCTCCTTCTGCTGCCTGGACGAGCGGAAACGGCTGAGCATCTCGACCGCGATGGGGAAGGCGGCGAAGCGCTGCTTGAACGTCTGGTAGTGCTGGAACGCCAGCACCGTGGTGGGCGCCAGCACGGCGACCTGCTTGTTGTCGCCCACCGCCTTGAAGGCGGCCCGCATCGCCACCTCGGTCTTGCCGTAGCCGACGTCGCCGACGATCAGACGGTCCATGGGCTGCGGCGACTGCATGTCGCGCTTCACATCGGTGATGGCCTGCTCCTGGTCCTCGGTTTCCTGGTGCTCAAAGGCGTCGTCGAATTCCCGCTGCCATTCGGAATCCGTGGGGAAGGCATGGCCCTCTGCCAGCTTGCGCTGGGCGTAGAGCTTGAGCAGCTCGTCGGCCATGTCCTGCATGGCCTTTTTGACCCGCGCTTTGGTCTTGGCCCAGGTGGCGGTGCCCAGGCGGCTCAAGACCGGCTTGGCGCCCTCGGCGGAACGATACTTCTGCACCAGGTCAAGGCGGGTCAAGGGCACGTACAGACGGGCGCCCTCGGCGTACTCCAGCACCATGAACTCGACCGCCGTGTCCGCCTGCTGGATCTCCTTCAGGCCCTGGTACTCGCCGATGCCGTGTTCGATGTGCACCACATAGTCGCCGACCTGCAGGTCACGGAAGTCGGAGAGGAAGGCCGAGGTCTTCGACTTCGGGCGGACGGGGCGGGTGAGCACCGCCTCGGACTCCTCGAACAGGTCGCCGTAGCCGAAGAGGATGAGCCCCGCGTCGGGCAGCGCCACGCCGTTTGGAATGGTCGCTTTTACTACAATTGTAGTTGTAACCTCCTGGGCGAAATACGCGCTTTCCTCCAGGTAGGGATCGGCAGCGGCGGCATGGGCCCGGCTGCCCAGCCGGAAGGGGACGCCGTACTCGCCGAAGATGTCAGCCAGGCGCTCGACTTCGCCGATGTTGGCGGCGGCGAAGAGCACCCGCCGGCCCTCGCTGGTCAGCTTCTTGAGTTCTTCCACCATGGCCGGCATCGAGCCCCGGAAACGGGTGGTGGGCTGCGATGTAAACGACAAATGTAGTATGTCGCTCGGCTGCTCCAGCCCTAGCTGTTCCAGCGAGCCGCCCGGCAGGGTTGCCACCCGTTCCCGCCACGACTCGGGCGCCAGATAGAGCTCATCCGGACGGGCCAGCTCGCCCACGCCGCTCTGCTCGTGTGCCTGGATGACCTTCTCCCACCAGCGGTCCAGTTCATTGTTCACCGTGGCCGGCTCGTCCACCAGGACGGCCACCGTGGGAAGCAACTGGAAGAGCGTCGTATCCGCCCCAGCCAAGGAAGCGTAGAACTCCCAGCCGGGGAAGACGCTGACCCCGCCGGCCACGGCCGCCTCTTGCAGCAGCTCGGCGCTGCCGGCGAGCCGCCGGCCCGACAATCGGCCATGCACCGCGGCCAGCAATTCCTCGGTCACCGGGGTCTCGGTCAGCGGCAGGAGCACGGCCTCATCGGCCGGGTTCTGCGAACGCTGGGTCGCGGGATCGAACCTGCGGATCGATTCGACCTCGTCGCCGAAGAATTCGACGCGCAGCGGCCGGTCGGCGTCGGGGGGATAGACGTCGAGGATCCCGCCGCGCAGCGCGTACTGCCCGGGCATTTCCACCACATCCACCGCGATGTATCCAACGGTGTTGAGGTGCTCGATGAGGTGCTCAGTATCGATCTCTTCGCCGCGCCGGATGACGCGCGCCAACCCGGCATAGAAATCCGGCGGTCGCATGCGCATAGCGGTGGCGCACACCGGGGTCACGACGATCGAGGCAGCGCCGGTCGCCATCTTCCACAGGGCGATCGCGCGCTGCTCCTGGATCTCCGGATGGGGCGACAGGTTCTCGTACGGAAGCACGTCGTAGCAGGGCAGGTTGACGACGGCGGCCGGATCGGCGGCGCCGGTCAACTCGCAGAACGCCTGCAGCACCGGAAGCACGGTCTCGGCCGCGCGGTTATCGGAAACCACCAGGATCAGGGGTACGCCGGCGGCGCGGTGCAGCAGTGCCGCGTAGAGCGCCTTCGCCGTAGGGGTCAGCCCGGAGACACGTATCCGCCCCGCGCCGGCCCGGAGGTGGGGGGCCGCACGCGCGATTTCAGGGCTCTTTTCCACGTCCGCGAAGAGTTCGCGGACGAACGGCAGGACCATTACGGATTCATTCTAACAGTTGGCGGACGCGGGGCCGTGGTCCGCAGTAGCACGTCGAACAGCGGCCAGAAGATGGCGAAGTCGGTGGAGGGGACGTCATGATGCCGCATGTGGCGGGCTCGGGCCGCATCCAGCCAGCGCGGCAGCCAACCGCCCATGTGGAAGCGCCAATGGATTTCTTCGGTCACGATGAAATAAACCGCGAAGCTGATGAGCACGCCGGGAACCAGGTTCAGGCGCAGGTAGTAGTCGGCCAGGGCGAACGGCCAGATGTTCAGCACGAACATCCCGATGACGAACAGCGGGCGACCCGCGAGATTCACATAGAGCGGCTCTTCCGGACGGCCCAGCGAGGCGTGGTGCAGCATGTGTCCGTCGCCGGTCCAGGTGCCAGGCCAGTGCAGCGGCCAGCGGTGCAGCGCGTACTCGAAGCCATTGGCCCAGAGGAAGCCGATCACCAGCCCGGCCGCCCACATCGCGGCACTCGGAAGGCTCTGCGCGGCGAAGATCGCGGCGGGGACCACGCCGCACAGAGCGGCGGTGACCGCATTCCGGGTGTTGATGGCGCGCCCGCGCCGCAAGGAAACGATCTCGGATTGGACTGCCGAAGACATCTTCCGGTAGAGACGCCCGTCAGGGCGTCTCCCGCTCCCTGCCTGCTATATTAGATGGTTCTCAGCCTAGCGTCGCCATGACTGTGAGCGCCTCCCGCAAACTCGAGAAGTCCCGCGAACTCCAAGAAAAGGCCGAAAAGCTCATTCCCGGCGGGGTGGATTCGCCGGTGCGCGCGTTCCGCGCCGTGGGCGGGGATCCGCCCTACATCGTGCGCGGCGCCGGCTCGCGCATGTACGACGCCGACGGCAACGAGTACATCGATTACGTGCTCTCCTGGGGGCCGCTGATCCTGGGCCACGCCTTCCCCGCCGTCGTCGCGGCCATCGCCGAGGCCAACAGGAACGGCTCCAGCTTCGGCGCCAGCACGCCGGCGGAAGCCGACCTGGCCGAACTGGTGCTCGAAGCCTATCCCTCGATGGAGAAGGTGCGCTTCGTCAGCTCGGGGACGGAGGCCACGATGTCGGCCATCCGCCTGGCCCGCGGAGCCACCCAGCGCAAGTACATCGTCAAATTCGAAGGTTGCTATCACGGGCACTCCGACGC
>DATKKJ010000038.1 GCA_035543055.1 Terriglobales bacterium
CGGTCGAAGGGCTCGGTGGGCACCAGTTGGCGGCGCAACGGCTCGACCGGCAGCTCCACCCCGGCGAGCTTGGCCACCTGCGCCGCCCACGCCCCGGCGGCGTTCACCACAGTGCGAGTGGCCACCGGGCCGCGCGAGGTCTGCACTGCGCCGATACCGTGTCCGTCCAGGGAGATCGCCGTAACCTCGGTATCGCGCCATACTTGCGCGCCGTGCTCGACCGCGGCCTGGGTGAAGCCGACCATGGCGCTGTAGGGGTCCACAAATCCATCGGTCTCGCAGAAGCTGCCGCCCACGATGTCGTCGGCGCGCAGTTGCGGGTAGAGAGCGCGGATCTCGTCGGCGGTCACCAGGCGTACACCCGTCAGCCCCAGTTCGACCTGCTTCTGGAAATTGGTGCGCAGGTAGTTCATCTGCGCCTCGCTGGTGGCGCAGAAAAGGTATCCCTGGGGACGGTAGCCCGAAGGATGTCCCATGCGCTCCTCGAACGAAGCGTAGAAGGGGATGGAGTACAGCGACATGCGGATGTTGACTGGGGTGGAGAACTGGGCGCGGACGCCGCCCATGCTCTTGCCGGTGGAGCCTTTGCCCTGATGGGTCTCGCGCTCGACGATGAGCACGTTGCGGCAGCCGGCCGCGGTCAGGTGCCAGGCGACACTGGCGCCCACGATGCCGCCGCCGACGATCACAACTTCCGCAGTCTGCATCGCCGAGCATTGTAGCCCCAGGGCAGATTTTGTGTAGCGCAGGCCGGAGAAGCGCGCTAGGCTGCGGCATTCTTCATGGCACAGGCGAAGCAGTCGCGGCTCGGATACATCGACTGGATGCGGGGGCTGGCGTGCGTGCTCATGTTCCAGACCCACGCCTACGATTCCTGGCTGGGCGGCAGCGCGCGCAAGACCACCTTCTTCATGTGGTCGCAACTGGGCGGGACACTGCCCGCGCCGCTGTTCCTCTTCCTGGCCGGCATCTCGTTCGCGCTGGTGACCGGCCGGATGCGGCAGAAGGGTACGGCCGACAACCAGATCGCCCGCACCACCATCCTGCGCGGCGCGGAGATCTTCGCCCTGGGACTTGGCTTCCGCCTGCAGGAGTACCTGATCGCATTCCCCTGGGCGCCGTGGACCGACCTGCTGCGCGTGGACATCCTGAACACCATCGGCCTCTCCATGATGCTGATGGGCGTGTTCTGCCGGCTGACCGCAGCGCTCGTTGAACGGTTCCGTGTCGTAGCTGCTGCGCTGGTCGCGCTGGCCATCTCCTTACTGACCCCGCCGCTGTGGACCACCTGGCGGCCCGACTGGCTGCCCTGGCCGCTGGAGTCCTACATCAACGGCGTGCACAACCTGAAAGAGCCGCAGTCCTGGCTGTTCCCCGTCTTTCCCTGGGCGGCGTTCGCTTTCGCCGGACTGGCGGTCGGCTCCATTCTCTTCAGCGATTGGACGAAACGGCGCGAAGTCGTGACCTTCGCGCTCTTCGGCGCGGGCGGAGCTGTGCTCGTCGTGCTGGCGCGCTGGCTCGACGCCCGGCCGGAGAAGATCTACGCGGTTTACGACTTCTGGCACACCAGTCCGGCTTTCTATCTCATCCGCGTCGGCGTGCTGCTCATCATCCTGTGTGGGACTTACGCCTGGTGCCGCTGGGGCGCGGGACAATGGGGCTTCAGCCCGCTCATCCAGTTGGGGCAGACATCGCTGCTGGTGTACTGGGTGCACATCGAGTTCGTGTACGGAAGATTCTCCATCGTCCCCAAGCGGGCGATCGGCATCGGCGCGGCATCGCTGGGATTGCTGACTATCACCCTCGCCATGCTGCTGCTGTCGCTGGCGCGGACGCGGATGAAGGAGCGCAAGCTCGAAGTCGGGAGGCTGGCGGCCAGGCAGGCGGCGCAGTAGAATTCGGTTCCCTCGGGGATACGGCCAGGAGGGGCGCATGATCGCATCGCAGCTCAAGGCGGGCATGGCGGTCCGGGTCGAGGGCCAGGTGTACAAGGTCCTGGAAGTCGAATCCAAGGCAGGCGCCGGGCAGATGGGCGGCGTGGTCAAGACCAAGCTGCGCAACGTGGAGAGCGGGCGCCTGTGGGAGCCGCACTTCCGCCCCGACGTCCGCGTCGAGGAACTCGAGGTCGACCGCCAGATCATGGAATTCCTCTACCGCGACGGCGACAACTGCTGCTTCATGAATCCCGTGAGCTTCGAGCAGGTGGAGGTGCCGCGCGCCGCCCTCGGCCCCGGGGAGAACTTCCTGCAGGAAGGGACCAAGGTGCCGGTGGAATTCTTTGGAGGCCGTCCCATCAGCCTGGTGTTGCCGGAGGTAGTGGAGATGCG
>DATKKJ010000039.1 GCA_035543055.1 Terriglobales bacterium
AATATCCCTTTGTTTGTTAGTGTTATTGGCTTGTTATTGAAGTATAACTTGAATGACGCACCGGCCTGGGGCAGCAGTTCTTGCGCGCGGCTGCCCACCAGCGCCTCACCCTCCTTTGCCGGCCACGCGCTCACCGACCACCAGGCGTTCAGCGTGCGTACCCGCGCGAAGTCCACGCCCGCGGCCACGATGGGTGTGCCGTGATCAGTTTTGGCCACGGCGTACGAGTAGGGAACGGCGATGCCGCGACCGCCAAGCAGGGAATCGACGCGCTGCAGCGCATCCGGAGGAAGGCTTTCTCCTTGCTTTGCGGCTACTACCACGTTGGTGCCGTAGCGGCGGAACTCCTTATGCAACTTGGCCTGGACGTCGGTGTAGAGGGTCAGCGTCGCCGTCGCCACCGAGGCGGCCACAGCCACCGCCAGGAGCGCGGTTAACGTCCGACCTCGCTGCACCATGACGGGACGGGCGAGCAGGCGCAGGAACATCTGCCTCTGCGTCATGCATCACCTCGCAGGACGAGGGCCGGATCGAAGCGCAGCGCTTTGCGGATGGAAGCGGCGCTCCCGGCGAAAGTCACGATCACCGCTACGCCCAGGATGATGGGGAACAACACCGGCTGTACGGTCACGCGCGAGCCGAAGATCCAGCCGCCGATCTGTTGCGCCAGGCCCAGGCCGGCCGCAAACCCGACCATGCCTCCCAGGATGGCCAGCAAAGCGGCTTCGGAGAAGAAGAGGGCTCCTACCGCAAAGGCCCCTGCGCCGACCGCCCTCATCAGCCCGACCTCCTGGCGGCGCTCGTAGATGGCGGTGGCCATGGCCGCGGAGACCGCCAGCGCCGAAGCGATCAGGGCCGCCAGTGTCACCAGCAGCATCAGCCCCTTGATCCGCGACAGCAGCACGCCTTCGTTCTGCGCCACCTGCCGGATCTGCTCCGCTTTGGCATGCGGCATCACCTCCATGATCTGGTAGGCGATGGAATTGGCGTAGGGCGAGCAGTACCAGCGGTCGCGATCCGCGGGGCTCATGCTCTTCGGATCACGCCGCGCGAACGCATCTTCCGGTTTGGTCATGGCGCTGACCAGCAGGCGCCGCACCGCACCCGGACGCCCGAGGATCCCTTGGGCAAGCGACAGCGCCCCGACGACCTCGCTGTCTTCCGCTCCTCCGGTGCTCAGCAGGCCGCTGACTTGCACTGGCTGTCCGGCTAGTTCGATCTGCTGCCCGGCGACGATGCCCAGCTTTCGAGCCAGAGTTTGGCCGATCAGGACCTGATTGGAGTCATCCGCAGGCCACGAGCCATTCACCTTCCACCACGGGTGGGTGATCGTGACCCCGGTCCGGAACGATTCGTCACCGTACTGCAGCAGCTTGTTGAAATAGGTACCGACCACTTCGACCTCGGCCGGCCCCAGTCTGGTATGCGCCGGCAAGAACGGGGCGAATCCCACGATGTTGTGCCGCCAGAAGATCCCCTTGAGCGCCGGAAGGTCTTTCTCTTCGAGGTAGGCGCCGGCGGTGGCCGGCTTCAGGTTCACCCCGCCGATCTCGACGTCCAGCGTATCTTCCTGCGGGTACACCGCGATGTTGGCGCCGTAGCGGCGTAGCTCGCGGTTGATCTTGTCGCCGATGTCGGTGGCCACGGCTATCATGGCGGTCGCGACCGCCACTCCCAGCGTGACCGCCGCTCCGGCCAGCAGCTTGCGCCGCTTCTGCCGCAGGAACGATTGGTAGAGCAGGCGGAGGAACATGGCTACCGTCCCTGGAAGTGCGCTGCGCCCTTTGCAAGGTCGGCCTCGGCAATGACCACCGTGTCGCCTGACAGCGTCGCCCGCAGCGGGATGGGGTTGCAGCCGCCCTCCTGCCCGACGGTCTGCGGATTGATGGGCGCGGCGCAGTTCTTGCAGATCACCCCTCCGTTCGGGGACTTGATAAAGCCCGCCGGGCCACAGATCTCGCAAGCGTCGAACAGCGCCGCGACGCTGTTGTCCGGCTTCCGGTAGAGGAAGAACCGCACTTCGACGCCGTTCACGTTCACCTGGTAGCGCTGCATGTCGTCCTTACCCAAGCTCGTGGCCGGGATTGTGACCTCGCCGTTCACCAGCTGCAGTTCGGTAGCCGGCGGCAGGGAAGAGGTGCTCTTGGCGTAGATGAACTGCGCGGTCACCAGCAGGATGAACAGGAACGAACTGGCATAGACCGACGCCATCCACAACCGTTCGCGGCGCGCCATCCAGTCGGCCTTGCGCCGCTCCGCCCGCGAAGCGTCCGGCGCCGGCATCGGCGTGCGCCTGCGGTATTCGAACAAGACCATCAGTGCCGCCAGCGCCAGGATGGTGATGAAGAAGAACAGGTCGTTGCGCACGATGGGCCCGATCAGCGCCATCTCCTCGCGGCTGGAGGGAAGCACGCCGTTTTCGGAGAGCTCGTGCAGCCCGGAGATGGTCAGCTGCACCGCCACGAACACCAGGATCACGGTCGTGACCTTGAAGAACTTACCGAGGTTGATGCGCACGCTGCCCTTGACGAACATCACCCCAAACACCACGGCCAGCGCGACGCCCAAGAGCGTCCCCAGGAAACCCATCAGCTCGGTCGAGTTCAAGGACACCGCGGAAAGGATGAGCACCGTCTCCACGCCCTCGCGCAGAACCAGCAGGAAGACGAAGGCGAATAGCCCGATGCGGGAGCCGCGCCCGGCCAGGAAACCGACCCGGTGCTCGATGTTGCCCTTCAGCGCCCTGGCGGTGCGCGCCATGAAGACGATCATGGTCACCACGAACAGGGCGGCCAGCAGCATCACCCAGCCCTCGAAGACGTCCTGGTTGTAGCCGGTGCGGGAGAGGAGCACGGCCACGCCCAGGCTGGCAACGAAGGCCGCGCCCAGGGCCGCGAAGACGATGCGGCGCAGTTCGGAGCGGCCGATCTTGGCCAGGTAGGCGAGAGTGATGCCCACGATCAGAGCGGCCTCCACACCCTCCCGAAGCGTGACGATCAGCGCCTGGAGCACGTTCCCTCGATTTTGAAAATGATTTTCAACTAGCAAAAGGATACGCGGAGGGGCAGGCGCGGTCAATCGTGGCCGGGCGACACCTCCGCCCGAGGATGGCCCTCTTCTTGGATCAATCGCCGGACGCTTCGGGCGCTCACAACCGCTTCAAGAACCGCTTGGCCTCGGCCAGGTGGGGGAAGAGGCGTTCCTCCGCCTGGAACTCGCGAGAGTGGAAGCAGCGCCGGCTGCCGCGCAGGCGCACCGGATGCTTGAGGTGCAGCATCTCGTGATAGACCAGGTACTCGACGGCGCAGCGGGGGACATCGGGATGGTCAAAGGCGCGGCTGACCACGATGGTGTTGTGGGCGGGGTCATAGTGCCCAAGGTTGTTGCGAGCGCGCTCGCTGCTCCAACTCATCTGCGGACGCCCCAGCAGCCCGTGGAAGAATCGGCGGTTCAGGCCGTCGAAAATCTCGTGCAGGTCGTAGGTATGGCCGCGCACGCCATTCAATCGCTTGCGCCCGCGCACCTGCCGAACCACGCTCGCCTGGGCGGCGAGATCGTGGCTGGCGACATAGCGGCGATAGCGCGCCGCCTCCGCCGGCTCAACCTCGTGGCGGTAGATCTTGGCCAGCAGGATGTGCAGGATGGCGCGCAGCACCGGCTCGGGGGCGCCTTCCAGCAGGTCGGAGAGC
Source organism: Terriglobales bacterium (assembly GCA_035543055.1). Taxonomy (NCBI): domain Bacteria; kingdom Pseudomonadati; phylum Acidobacteriota; class Terriglobia; order Terriglobales; species Terriglobales bacterium. Next base: position 3,690 of record DATKKJ010000039.1, read on the forward strand.
CGCACCAGCAGCTTTCCCTGGCGCATCCGGATGGTGTTGTTGATGTTCGCGAACGGATAGAAGCGGACATCGAAAACCGGCATCTGCGCCCGGGGACGCAGTTCGCGATAGGCCTGCTGGAACAACCGGGGAAGGTCAGGGATCACTGCGCTCAGCTTACCAAAAGCTAATCCTTGTCCTTCTTCTTTTTCTCCGCTCCCTTAGCCTCCGGCTTTTCCTTGGCGATCTGCTGGAGCAAGTCGCGGCTGTCCTGCAGGTTGGCATCCACGGCGTCGATGGCATTCTGCAGGGCAAACTCGTAGTCCTTGGCCTCCTGGGCGGTCTTGGGGTCGGCCGCGGCGTCTTTCAGGGCGCGGAGTTGCAGCTGGAACTCGCTGTCAGTCGCGATGACCTGCCCGACTGCCTTGTGGATGTCGTCCTTGCGGCGGGCGTACATCTCCACGTTGTCGCCGAGCTCGTCCACCAGGGTGGTGAAGTCCTCAAGCAAGTCGTGGATCTGCTTGCCGCGGCCCTTGGCCATCTTGGGGTCGCCGCGGAGCTGCTCGATGGCCTGCAGGCGTGCCTGGGCGAACTTGATGACCAGCTTGATGCGCTTTTCCGGCTCCTGTGCGACCTCGCGCATCTGGTCGGCTTCGGCGTCGGTCAGCGGGTCGCGGCGCCGGCGCTGCGCCGAGACCACCACCACCAGCAACAGTACCAGTATGCCGAGCCTGCGAAAATTCCGCATGGATCTCCTGCCTTTCATCACTTTGGCTTGGGCGCGAACATGGCCTCTAGGATCTGCTTGCGCACGGCGGCGATCCGGTCCACGGCCTCCTGCACCTCCGGCTGGTCTTCCAGCGCCAGGGTGCGACGGATGTCGTTCAGCCGGTGCTCGGCCTTGCGCAGGTGGATCTCGGTGTCCTTCATCTTGTGGCGACGTGCGATGGCGGCGTCCCGGGCCTTTTCGGCATACTGCACCGCCTCCTTGATCATCTTGTGGGCCTTCTCGACCTCCCCGGTCGTGAACAGCTGGTTGGCGTCCTCGATCTCACGGCTCACGACCTCCACGTAGAGCAGGGGCTTGCTGCTATCGGCGGCTGATTCCGCACGGGCTTTCATCTCCTGCAGCGGGAGCGGTTTCTTGTCCACCGCCGCACCCAGCAGGGGCAGCAAAACGGCGGCGACAACGAGAAGATTCCGCTTCACTTCTTTCTCTTTCCTTTGGGCTCGATGGCCAGCAGCCGGTGGCGCGCCTGCCATTCCTGCTCGGGATACTTCCCGCCCGAGAGTTCCAGGAACCTATGATAAGCGTCCGCGGCCTGGGGATACGCGCGCAGGTTGTCGTAGGAGGTGGCGCGCAGGAAGCAGGTGCCGGGCATCTCCGGCAGGTAGCGGGCGCGCTGGTCGAGCGCCCGGATCGCCAATTCATAATGCTTATTCTCCGCGGCCGCGACCGCCAGCTCGCCATAGGCGTCCGCCAGGCCGGGTCTGAGGCGCACCGCCTCCAGCAACTGCTCTTCCGCTTCAGCAAAGCGCTTCTGTTTCAGCAGAACGGATCCCAGGGAATAACGCAGCTCCGGGTCGTCCGGCTGCTGCTTCAGCAGTTCGCGGTAGCGGGCCTCGGCCTCGGGGAACCGGCTGTCGAAGGCGTCTGCCGCGGCCAGTTCGCGCAAGACGGCCGCGTCCGTGGGAGCAGTCTTGGCCGCGATCTCGAACTCTGCCCGGGCCTCGCTCGCGCGTCCCAGCTCGCGGAGCACTCGTCCCAGCTGGAGATGGGCGTTGACGTCGTTGGGGCTCAGACGCAGGAAGCTGCGCAGCGCCGTCTCCGCATCGGGGAGCCGCTTCAACCGCATGTAGACATTAGCCAATCCCGCGAGAGCGTCGGTGGAGCTCGGATCGAGCTCCACCGTAGCCTGGAATTCCTTCTCCGCAGACAGCAGGTCGCCCTGCTTCTCCAGCAGCATGCCGGCCGATAGATGCGGGGCGGGATCCTTGGGGGTCAACTGTGATGCGGCCTGAAAAGCTCGCAGGGACTCAGTCGGGCTCTTGCTCTCCAGGAAATTCCCCAGTGCCAGGAAGGCCCGCGCCTGCCCCTGCTCAGGCTTGCTGACTGGCTTCAACTGGGTGGCTGCGCGCAAGTACTTTTCCGCCTCCTCGCTGCCGGATGCGGCCAGCAGCACTCCCAGGTTCAGGTTGGATTCGAAGACGTCGGGCTTGAGCTCGACCGACCGGCGGTAAGCCTCGATGGCCTGCGGCTTGCGGTCGGTGGAGCTGTACACGAAACCGAGGTCGAACCAGGCGCGGTAATCCTTGGGATCTTCGGCGGTGGCCTGTTGCAGCTTCGGCTCGGCGGCGGCGTAGTCCTGCCGGTCAATGGCGAACTCGGCCTCGCGCACCAGGGCGGAGGGCCCGAGCTGGACCGCCTCCGTGCGGGTGCGGTGACGCCCCTCGGTCTGCGCCCCGAGCGGCAGAGACAGCGCCAACAGCAGCAGGATCGTCTTACTTGCGCCCATTGGAACGTGAGTCGCCGTTGTTCCCCAAGAGGCGGGAGAGCCACTTTCCGGTGTACGACTTCGCCGTCCGGGTAATGGACTCAGGGGTCCCCGCCGCCACCACCTGGCCGCCCCGCGCACCACCTTCCGGGCCGAGATCGATCACCCAATCGGCGGTCTTGATGACGTCGAGGTTATGCTCGATGACGATCACCGAACCGCCGGCATCGATGAGCTTGCGGAAAGCCGCTAGCAGCTTGCTGACGTCGTCGAAATGCAGCCCGGTGGTCGGCTCGTCGAAGATATACAGTACCCTCCAGCGCCTGCTCTCTTTGCCGTCCCGGCGTCCGTCCCCCGATTCGGCGGCAAACCGCGCGCTGTCACGGCGCGGCTGCAGGTGCGAAGCCAGCTTCATGCGCTGCGCTTCACCGCCAGACAGGGTCGTGGCCGATTGCCCCAGGCGTAGATACCCGAGCCCGACTTCATCGAGCACCCGCAACCGCTCCGTGATCTTGGGCACTTCGCGGAAGAACGCCAGCGCCTCCTTCACCGTCAGGTTCAGCACATCGTGGATGTTCTTTCCCTTGTAGCGGACTTCCAGCACCGACGGCTTATAGCGTGTGCCCTTGCACTCCTCGCAAATCAGCTCGACGTCGGCCAAGAACTGCATCTCGACCACGACCGTGCCGTCTCCCTGGCAGCCTTCGCAGCGCCCGCCCGGGATGTTGAAGGAGAAGTGGCCGGCGGTGTAGCCGCGCTTCTGGGCCTCGGGCAGGGAAGCGAAGACCTCGCGGATGGAGTCGAAGGCCTTGATGTAAGTCACCGGGTTGGAGCGCGGGGTCCGGCCGATCGGTGTCTGGTCCACCAGGATGACCTCGTCCACGAACTGCGCGCCTTCCAGCTTGTCGTAATGGCCCGCGGGAGCAGTGGTGCCCTGGGCCTTCATGGCGCCCAGGGCGTTATAGAGAACGTCGTGAACCAGGGTCGATTTCCCCGAGCCTGACACTCCGGTCACGGCCACGATCATGCCCAGCGGGAAGCTGACGTCGATGCTCTTCAGGTTGTGGGCGCGGGCGCCGAACAGCTTGAGCTGCTGTGGACCGCTCTTGCGGCGCGCCGACGGCAGCTGGATGCGCAGCTCCTCCGCCAGGTAGCGCCCGGTCAGAGAATTGGTGACGCGACGGATCTGGTCGAAGGTGCCGGCAGCGACCACCCGTCCACCGTTTTCCCCGGCGCCCGGTCCCAGGTCGAGGATGCGGTCAGAGGCCTTCATGATCTCGGGGTCATGCTCGACCACGAGAATGGTGTTCCCCAGGTTGCGCAGGTCGTGGAGGATGTGGATGAGCCGCGCGGTGTCGCGGGAATGAAGGCCGATGGAGGGCTCGTCGAGCACGTAGAGCGCTCCCACCAGGCGCGATCCCAACGACGTCGCCAGCTGGATGCGCTGCGCCTCGCCGCCCGACAAGGTGGACGACATCCGGTCCAGCGTCAGGTACTCGAGGCCGACGTCGTTCATGTACTTCAGGCGGGCGCGGATCTCGTCGAGGACCTCCTGCGCGATCGCCTCCTGCTCGGGGGTGAGCCGCATCTCGCCGACGAAGCGTGTGGCTTCCTCCACCGTCATGGCGGTCACGTCGGTGATGTTTTTGTCGGCGATGCGGACGTGGCGGGCCTCGGCGCGCAGGCGGGCGCCACCGCAGGTCGAGCATACGGCGTAGCCGCGGTAGCGGCTCAGGAACACCCGCACGTGCAGCTTGTACTTCTTGCGCTCCAGGTAGGCAAAAAAGCCCTTGATGCCGGGGAACTTGCCGTCGCCCTCGAGCACCATTTGCTGAGCGTCGCGGTGCAGCTCCGCCCAGGGCACGTCGGTGGGGATGTTGTGCTGCTTGGCGAATCGCTTCAGGTCGGCGCCGAGCGACCTGTACTTCGGCTTGGTCCAGGGCTCGATAGCGCCGTCCGACAGCGACTTGGACTTGTCGGGGATCACCAGGTCGAGATCGAAATCGATGGTGTTGCCGAATCCCTGGCAGCGGGGGCACGCGCCATAGGGATTGTTGAAGGAGAACAGGCGCGGCTCCGGTTCCTCATAGCGGATGTGGCAGCGCTTGCATTCGAAGCGCTGGGAGAAGCGCAGCCGCTCCGGCGGCGTGCCGTTCGCCGCCGGGCTCTCGAAGATCACCTCTCCGGCTTCGCGGTAGGCGGTCTCGATGGCATCCACGAGGCGGCTGCGGATGTCGGCCGCCACGCTGAGCCGGTCCACCAGGATGAAGACCGGCTCGTTGAACTTGACGTCGAGCAGCGATTCCGGGGTGGAGAACTCGAAGATCCGGCCGTCCTGGAAAAGACGGTTGTATCCGCGCTTGCGCAGCTCAAAAAGCCGGGATTCGAGCGACCCGGCTTGCGGTTCGGCGGGCAACTCCGGCTTGCGGCTTGGCCGGCGCTTGCTGCCGGTCTTGTCCTCAGCCGCAACCGTCGGCGCCGGGCCCCGCAGGGGGAACAGCACGTTCAGGCGGCTGCCCTCCGGCAGGCCGAGGACCGCGGCGGCCACCTCGTCCACGGTATCGCGCTTCACCTCGCCGCCGCATTGCAGGCAGAAGGTCTGGCCCACGCGTGCGAACAGCAGGCGCAGGTAATCGTAGATCTCGGTGGCCGTGGCCACCGTGGAGCGCGGGTTGCGGGTGGTGTTCTTCTGCCGGATGGCGATCGACGGTGCGATGCCGTCGATCAGGTCCACGTCCGGTTTTTCGATGCGCTCCAGGAATTGCCGGGCGTAGGCGGAGAGGGATTCGACGTAGCGCCGCTGCCCCTCGGCGTAGATGGTGTCGAAGGCAAGGGACGACTTGCCCGAACCGGAGACGCCGGTCACCACCGTGAGGGTGTTATGCGGGATGTCGAAGTCGATGTTCTTGAGGTTGTGGACGCGGGCGCCGCGCACCACGATACTGTCTGTTGCCATGGGTCCCGGCGCAGCAGGCTGAGACCGCGGTTCCCACGGGGCCTCGGACGGCTCCAGACATGCTGCGGAATCTTTCTATTATACAGTCCCACCACATCTCGTGGTTCGTGTGTCCCCGGTCACAGCGGGACGGTTGGCGGGCACCTTAGAATCGCGGCATGTCGGCCGGCAACCATCAAGCCTTCCGCGATACGCGCTTCGCCATGCGGCTTTCCCTGATCTTCGGGATCTGCATGCTGCTGGGCAAGACCGCCGCGTATCTCCTGACCGGTTCGGCCGCCATCCTCTCCGACGCCGCCGAGTCGGTCATTCACGTGATTGCGGTAGGCTTCGCCGCCTTCAGCCTGTGGCTCAGCAGCCGCCCCGCCGATGACAAGTTCCTCTACGGTTACGAGCGGATCACGTTCTTTTCCGCCGGCTTCGAAGGGGCGATGATCATCCTGGCCGCCGTCGCCATCATCTATTCGGCCATCCACAAGTGGCTGCACGGGCTGCAGCTCCAGCGGTTGGGCACAGGGACGTTGCTGGTGCTGGCGGCATCGGTGGTCAACGCGGGGCTCGGCTGGTACCTGCTGCGCACCGGCCGCAAGAACCATTCCCTTATCCTGGAAGCCAACGGCAAGCACGTCTTGACCGACAGCTGGACCAGCTTCGGCGTGGTGGCGGGGCTTTCGCTGGTGCTTCTGACCGGCTGGAAACCCTTCGACCCGCTGTGCGCCATCGCCGTGGCGCTGAACATCCTCTGGTCCGGAGGCGGGCTGGTGTGGCGCTCGGCCACCGGGCTGCTCGATTACGCCGACCCGGCGGTCGGGCGCAAGCTCCGCGAACGCTTAGACCAGCTCTGCCATGAGCACCAAGCCGAATATCACGGCGTGCGCTTCCGCATGACCGGACAGCGCCTGCTCATCGAAGTACACCTGTTGTTTCCGCACCAGACGCCGGTCGGGGAGGCGCATCGCATCGCCACTTTGATCGAGGAGAAGCTGCCGCAGAGCCTGGAGATCCCGGCCGAGGTGCTCACCCATCTGGAGTCTCTTGAAGACCACGCCGACGTCCATGTAGGAGAGCACTACACCGGACGGCCTTCGTGAGTCATTTCGCCCGTGGCAGCGGCTGTTCCATGTTGCACAGCGCCCAGGCCAGGGTGGCCATGACAGCGGCATTCTCCGCCAGTTCCGAGGGATCCACCTTGTCAAAGGTGTCGGCAGCGGTGTGGTGGTAGTCGAAATAGCGACGTCCATCCTGGAGCAGGCCGAATGTCGGCACTCCCGCCTTGCCTAAGGCCGAGATATCGGAACCGGTGAAGGGGGAGACACGGATGACGGTGGCGCCTTGCGGGCGGAGCGCGTCCTGCACCGGAGCCAGCAGGGGGATTGCATCGGCGGGAATACCGGCACTGATGCCGGCGGGGTGCCCGGCGCCGAAATCGCTCTCGATGGCCGCCACGTGGTTCGCTACTTCCGCCTGGTGGTCCTTGAAGTAGGCGTTGTGGCCGGTCCCGGCCAATTCTTCGTCCATCCAGGCGATGACCCGCAGCGTCCGCTTGGGCCGCAGCTTGAGCTGCTGGAACACGGCGGCGGTCTCCATGGCCATCACCACTCCGGCGCCATCATCGATGGCGCCGGTGCCCAGGTCCCAGGAATCCAAGTGCCCGGAGACGATCACGACCTGCTCGGGGTGCTCCGAGCCTTTCAGGTCAGCCACCACGTTGTAGCTCTCGACGTCGGGGTACTTGGCGGGGGTGAGCGTCAGGTGCATGCGCACCGGGCCCTGCCTCACAAGACGGGCGATGCGCTCCGCGTCCTCGGTGGTGATAGAAGCGTTGGGGATACCCGCAGGAGCGCTGTAACCGGTGTGGGCGATGCGGAAGTTGGCCCCTCCGGCCGCTCGCACCAGGGCAGCTACCGCGCCCAGCTTGGCGGCCGCTACGCCGCCTCCGCCACGATAGCGGCTTACCGTCCCGTAAGCGTCGCCGGCCAGCCCCATCTCCGCCTTGCGCTCATCGAAGGGGACGTTGAACAGAACGATCTTGCCCGAGACCTTGGCGGCTCCCAGCTCATCAAGCTCCTTGAAACTGTTGACCACCACCACTTCCGCGGTGACGCCGTCGGGAGGCGTGGCCGTGCTGTTACCGAGCGCGGTGAGAACCACGTTCTGCGGGATGGGGGACTGCTGGCCCGGCACCTGGACCAACTCAGCGGTCTCGACGCCGCGCACCCAGTGCGGCACCATCACCTTCTCCAGCCGCACCTCGAGCCCCAGCCTGCGCAGCTCGGAGGCCACATACTCGACGGCGGCCTGCGCTCCGGGCGATCCCGCCAGCCGCGGTCCGAGGGTATTGGTCAGGTGGTCGAGCTGGGCCAGGGCGTAACTGCTGCGCATGGCTGCTTGTTGCACCTGCGGCAACTGGGCGAGCAGCTCCTGCGAATAGAACTTGCCGAGGTCGGATTCAGGCGCCTGCTGCGCCGCGCACAGCAGGGAACTACCGAGGAGGAATACTGGGATCAGTCGTCTCATGGTCTGGGAGTTCCTGCCCGCTGTTCCTGTTCTTGAAGACCAGCAGGGCCAAACCCCCAATCATACCGAGAGTCGTCGCCATGAGCACGCCGATGGCGCGGTTCAGGGCCTTCTGGGCCTTGGCGCCCGCAGCATGGGCGCCGGTGTAGCACATGGCGCAACCCTGGCCGAAGGCAGGAGCCGCCGCCAGAACCAGCCAGAGCGCGGCCGCGGCCGCCCGGCGTCTCACGGCCGCACCCCGATGGACAGGATGCGCGCCGCGTCGGCGAAGAACATGCTCATCAGCCCCAGGCATATGACCAGGGCGGTCATCAGCACCCAGCGCATGCGCCGGATCTCGAACTTCAAGTGCATGAAATACAGGATGATGAGCGCCGCCTTCACCACCGACAGCACCAGCAGGATAGACAGCATCTTAACCGGCTGCAGGTTCTGGTATCCGAGATAGACCTCGATCCCGGTCAGCACCAGCAAGGCGCCCCAGACCACGAAGAACAGGGTGTGGCTGTGGTGCGCGTGGGATTCGGCGCTCTGCTCCATCAGTTGTGCTTCGCTGCCCATTGCTCCCTCACGAAATGTGCGTTGACATCAGGTACACCAGCGGGAAGATGAACATCCACACCAGGTCCACGAAGTGCCAGTACAGCCCCGCGACCTCGACGTCGTCGGGGGTGTAGTCCTTCGGCTTCAAGAACAGGATGATGGCGCAGACCACGGCGGCGATCAGGATCGCGAACGACCCGTAGTGGAAGGGGCTGCTGGAAGGCGTGGCGAAGAACGCCACCGCCCACAGCACCACCAAGATCGGCAGCCACTTCTTGCGCAGCGCCACCACGCCCAGATAGATGACGCCGATGGTGACGTGCAGCATGTGCATGCCGGTCAGGGCGACGAACGTGCCCCCGAACTGCGGGATGGCCTTGACGAAGTGGCCTTCGGCGGGCGCCTTGTCGCCCAGCAGGAGCGAGAGCGGCCATAGTCCCTCACGCTGCAGCCCGGTCCACTCCATGGCGTGCAGGACCACGAACCCGGAGCCGAACAGCATGGTGGCCAGCAGCCATCCGACCACCGCCCTCTTCAGCCCCCGGCTGGCGGCGCTGACCGCCAGCACCATGGTCAGCGAGCTGGAAAGCAGGAACGCCGTCATGATGGTCGCATTGATGATGCTGTGCGAATCGAAGGGCGTCGGCCAAGCGGGGTTGGAGATGCGCGAGTAGCTGTAGGCGAACAGCAACGCCCCGAAGGTCAGCGAATCCGACAGGATGAACAGCCACATGCCCAGCTTCTTCGAGTAGGTCCCGAACAGGGGCTGCTCGTAAGCCTGGGCTCCCGGATGGTGCAAGACGGCGTCCGCCATCAATTCATCTCCTGTCGCCCTTCACTTCGCGATCAGCAGCAGGGCGAAGATGTAGATCCACAACGCGTCCATGAAATGCCAGTACAGCGCGGTGACGTCCACCACGATGGCCTTGGTCTCCAGCGGCCGGGCCAAGAGGGTGGTGACCGAGGCATAGAGCAGTGCCAGCACCCCGCCCAGCAAGTGCAGCCCGTGGCTGACGGTGAGCACGTAGAAGAACGAACTGCTGGGATTGGTGCTGATGTACACGCCCTGCGCGGTCAGGTCCTTCCACGCCAGCGCCTGCCCGGCGATGAAGCCGATGCCCAGGATGGTCGTGACCCCGAGCCAGGGGAAGGTCTTCTGCTCGCTGTCGATGCCGAACTGCTGGGCGGTCACGGCGCGTTCCACCGTCCGGCGCCGCGCCATCTCCATGGTCACGCTACTGAACAGAAGGATCAGCGTGTTCACCCACAGGATCCCCGGCACCTTCATGGGCACCCAGTCGGTTACGTACTGCCCGGTCCGGGGGTCCCAGTTGCCGATGCCCTGGCGCACGATGTAGGCGCTGGTCAGCGACACGAAGAACATGACGATGGCCGCCATGCCGACGATCACGCCCAGGCGATAGCGGCGGCGGCGGTCGCGATACTGCGGGCTGCCGTCGCCGTCACCGCCCCACCGCCTGGGGGGCGTGATGTCGATGGGCCCGCCGCCGCCCAGCTTCGGCTCTCGCTCCAGTACCGAGTCTCGGAATGCTGTAGCCATAACGATCCTAATGCGCGCTCACCGCTCCCGCCGGGTCGGTCTGCATGACGTGATCGGTCGGCGCTCCGGGCACGCTGTACTCATACGGGCCGTGGTTGACCACCGGCACCATGCCACCGAAGTTGTCGTGCGGCGGCGGCGAGGGCACGGTCCATTCCAGCGTCGTCGCCTGCCACGGGTTCATCTCCGCCTTCTTGCCCTTGAACATGCTCCAGAACAGGTTGAACAGGAAGATGAACTGGGCGGCGATGGTGATGAAGGCCACGATGCTGATGAAGTGCTGCAGCGGCATCAGGTCGTGCAGGAACCCAACCTCGCTCAACGACGAGTAGCGCCGCGGATGCCCCGCCATCCCCAGGTAGTGCATGGGCATGAAGATGGCGTAGGTACCGATGAAGCTGAAGAAGAAGTGGGCCTTGCCCAGGCTCTCGTTCATCATCCGCCCGAACATCTTGGGGAACCAGTAATAGGTCGCAGCGAAGATGCCGAAGATAGCGGCCACGCCCATGATCAGGTGGAAGTGCGCCACTACGAAGTAGGTGTCGTGCAGCTGGATGTCGAGCTGCGGCTGCGCCAGGAACGGCCCGCTCAACCCGCCGGAGACGAACAGCGACACAAAACCGATGGCGAACAGCATCGGGGTGGTGAAGCGTATCTTCCCGCCCCACATCGTGCCCAGCCAGTTGAAGGTCTTGATGGCCGAGGGGACGCCGATGGCCATGGTCATGATGGAGAAGGCGAAGCCCGAGTACGGGCTCATGCCGCTGATGAACATGTGATGGCCCCAGACCAGGAATCCCAGGACCCCGATGGCCAGGATGGCGTACACCATGGCGCGGTATCCGAAGATCGGCTTGCGCGAGAAGGTGGAGAGTAGCTGCGAGGCCACGCCCATCCCCGGCAGGATGGCGATGTACACCTCGGGGTGGCCGAAGAACCAGAACAGGTGCTGCCAGAGCAGGGGAGAGCCGCCGTTGTGCTTCACCAGGTTCCCGCTCAGCACCAGGCCGCCGGGGACGAAGAAGCTGGTGCCCACGTTGCGGTCCAGCAGCAGCAGGATGCCGGCCGCCAGCAATACGCCGAAGGCCAGCAGGCCCAGCATCGCGGTCACGAACCAGGTCCAGCAGGTCAGCGGCATGCGCATCAGGGTCATGCCCTTGGCCCGGAGGTCGAGGGTGGTGGTGATGAAGTTCAGGGCCCCCATCAGCGACGCGGCGCAGAACAGGGCGATGCTGATGATCCACAAGTCGGCGCCCAGGCCTTCACCCGGTCCCGCCGATTGCAGCGCGCTCAGCGGCGCGTACCCGGTCCAGCCGTGCAGCGGCGCGCCTCCTTCCACAAAGAAGGCCGCGACCATGACGCAGAAGGCGACGAACGTCGTCCAGAACGAGAGCATGTTCAGGACGGGGAAGGCCATGTCGGCGGCCCCGATCTGGATGGGCAGGAAGTAGTTCCCGAATCCGCCCTGCGGCGCCAGGGTCAGCACGAAGAACACCATGAGGGTTCCGTGCATGGTCAGCAACGTCAGGTAGGTCTCCGGCTGGATGTGGCCGAGCCAGGGAATGTTGGCCTCCGGCCAAATCAGGTGGATGCGCATCAGCAGCGACAGCCCCATCCCGACGAACACCGACAGCAGCGCCAAAAAGTAGTACTGCAGCCCGATGATCTTGTGGTCGAGACTGAAGACGTACTTGCGGATGAAGCCGGTAGGCGCGGCGTGCGCGTGTCCTGCGTGGACCCCGGCAGCCGCTTGCGATGGTGCGTCCATGTTCCTCCCCGAACTATCCATGTGCGATCGCTACTGCGATGCCTGTTTCTCCGCTACTTTCTGCGCCACCCACTTCTCGTAATCGGCCTGGCTGACCACCTTCAGCATCCCGTGCATCTTGTAGTGGCCCAGGCCGCAGAGCTCGGCGCAGGCGATCTCGTAATCGCCGACCTTGGTGGGCGTGAAGTGCATCTTGATCATCAGCCCGGGCACCGCGTCCTGCTTGAAGCGCATGGCCGGTATGAACAAGCTGTGGATCACGTCCTGCGAGCGCAGCGTGAGCTCGGCCTCGCGGTCCACCGGCAGGATCAGGGTGCCGACCACGAAATCGTCCTTGGCCGCCGGATCGGTGTCGTCGATGCCCACCGCGTTCCCCACCGAGGCATCCGCCAACTCCGGTTTGGTCCGGGCGAACTGGCCGTCCGGCCCGGGATAGCGGAAGTACCAGGCGAACTGCAGGCCGGTGACTTCGACCTTCACCGCGCCGGGCGCGGCGCCCTGGAAGCGGCTCTCGGCCCAGATCTTCGCCCCGGCCAGGTTCAGGCCGACGAAGATGATGGCGGTCAGCACCGTCCACAGGACTTCCAGCTTGGTGTTCCCGTGGGAATAGGTGACCTTGGTCTGGTCGCCCTGGTCGCGCGACCTCCACACCACCCAGCCCAGCCCGATCTGCGCCGCCAGGAACACGATGCCGACCACGATGTAGGTGGTGTGGAACCAGCTGTCCATGGCCGGTCCGTGCGCCGAAGCCAGCGGCAGCATGGCCCACTTGTCGATGGCGAAGTAGTAAGTGCTGAGCAGTGTGATAAGCCAGATGACAACGAGGAGCACTAGGCCCATGTTCCGTCCTCTGCGCTTGAGATGGTCGTGAGCAGGATCGCCTTCACCCCCGCGGCGAGCTGGCCCAGAAATATAACATACGCGGAGTGACCGCTGTCACTAGGACAAGTGATTACAGTCACTCCGTAGGAGTCGCGCAATTTATTTTGCTCTGGTTCCCATTTTGGAAAGAGGGCGGGCGGGAAACTATCGGCAGAGCTTCAAGAATTCCGCGTGCACCGTGGGATCGGCTGAGAGCTCGGGATGGAAGGTCGCGGCCATCACTTTGCCCTGGCGGACAAGGATGGGATCATTCTTCTCGGTGGCCAGCACTTCGACCGCCGGCCCGACCCGCTCGATGCGAGGGGCACGGATGAAGACGGTCTCGATGCGGCCGAGTTTGCTGTCGGTCTCGTCGATGAAGCTGTCCAGCTGACGCCCGTAGGCATTGCGACGGATGCGGATGTCGATGGCGCCCAGCCCTTCCTGCGAGGGATTGGTGACCTCTTTCGCCAGCAGGATGGCGCCGGCGCACGTGCCGAAGGTGGGTTTCACTCGCGCGAAGTCGCGTAGCTTTTTCAGAAAGCCGTCCTGGTGGAGAAACTTGAGGAAGGTGGTGGATTCGCCGCCGGGAATGACCAAGCCTTCCACTTGGTCGAGTTGCTCCGGCTTGCGCACTAACACCACCTCCGCGCCGAGCTCCTCGAGCCGGCGGCGGTGAGCGTCGAAGTCGCCTTGGATCGCCAGTACCCCGATCTTCATCACCAACCCCGGGTCTGCAACATGTCCGCCTCGGCCATGGTCGAGACGGCGATGCCTTTCATTGTGCCGGTGACTTCCTCGCTGGCCTCCAGCACGATCTTGGCATCGTTGAAGTGGGTGGTGGCCTTCACGATGGCGCGGG